>NZ_JBEYXJ010000003.1:0-185896 GCF_040645015.1 Streptomyces sp. NPDC046881
GTTTCGCGGGGTTGGGGGGGGACCGGGGGGTGGTGGGGGCGGGGGGGGCGGTGTTGGGGTCGTTTTGGGGGTTTGGGGGGGGGGGCGGGCGCCGGGCGCGGACCGGGCCGGCCGCGGGGCGCTCCAGGGTCGTAAACCAGTCAGTCAGGGGCACGGCCGGGTGCAGGCGAGTGAACGGCGGGTTCCGCCGAAGGGGGGAGCGGGTGGGCTCAGTGGATGATCCCCGTGCGCAGGGCCACGGCCACCATGCCGGCCCGGTCGCCCGTGCCGAGCTTGCGGGCGATGCGGGCGAGGTGGCTCTTCACGGTGAGGGCGGACAGGCCCATGGACACGCCGATCGCCTTGTTCGACTGGCCCTCCGCGACCAGCCGCAGCACCTCGACCTCGCGTCCGGACAGCTCCCGGTAGCCGCCCGGGTGGCTCGGGGCACCCGGGGGACGGCGGTGCATACGGGCGGCGGCGCCGAGGGGGGCGGCACCAGGTCGGACAGGGAGCCCGATGTTGGTGCGGGTGCCGGTGACGACGTAGCCCTTGACGCCGCCGGCCAGCGCGTTGCGGACCGCGCCGATGTCGTCGGCGGCGGACAGCGCGAGTCCGTTGGGCCAGCCCGCGGCGCGGGTTTCGGACAGCAGGGTGAGGCCGGAGCCGTCGGGGAGGTGGACGTCGGCGACACAGATGTCGCGCGGGTTGCCGATGCGGGGACGAGCCTCCGCGATGGACGAGGCCTCGATGACGTCGCGCACCCCGAGCGCCCACAGGTGGCGGGTGACGGTGGAGCGGACGCGCGGGTCGGCCACGACCACCATGGCGGTCGGCTTGTTCGGGCGGTAGGCGACCAGGCTTGCGGGTTGCTCAAGGAGAACGGACACCAGGCCTCCTGGGTGGGGGACGGGGCCGGCTTGTGGGGATGAAGCCGGGACGAACCGTGCTTTCAAGGTCACAGTCGTCTTCGGCAGCAAACTCGTCCGCCTTTAGAGAATGATCACGATCTAGTGAGTAACAATCTGTGCAATTCGGACACGCGATCGATCATCCGAAGATCGAGTCGGTTCGAGCGGGTGCGATTCGAGTACGGAAAGTGGCCGTATCGACAAAGAGATGGTCAATCGGGCGTTTCGCGGCGACCCCTCACCGGGACTGCGGGCCCCTGCGCTGCGGCAGGCTCACCACCGACGCGTCCCCCGGCCCGGCCGGCGGCAGCCCCGCGACCTGCGCCAGCAGATCGCACCACGCGGCCAGGTGCGCGGCGGTGTCCGGCACCCCGCCCAGGCCCTCCCGGGGCGTCCAGGAGGCCCGGATCTCGATCTGCGAGGCGGCCGGCCGCTCGGCGAGACCGCCGAAGTAGTGCGAGCTCGCGCGCGTGATCGTGCCGCTCGGCTCGCCGTAGCCCAGCCCGCGCGCCGCCAGCGCCCCGGTCAGCCACGACCAGCACACCTCGGGCAGCAGCGGATCCGCCGCCATCTCCGGCTCCAGCTCCGCCCGCACCAGCGTCACCAGCCGGAACGTGCCCCGCCAGGCCTCGTGCCCGGCCGGGTCGTGCAGCAGCACCAGCCGCCCGTCGGCCAGCTCCTGGTCGCCGTCGACGACCACCGCCTCCAGCGCGTACGCGTACGGCGCGAGCCGCTGCGGGGCGGGCGTCGGCTCCACCTCCACCTGGGGCCGCAGCCGGCTGCCGCGCAGGGCCTCGACCGCGCTGCGGAAAGCCGGCGGCCCCGGGACACCGGGGTGCCCGTCCGCCTCCTCGGTGTCCTTCACTTCGCCCGCTCCATCAGCGCTGTCCGACCTTCGTCCGTGAGCCGCAGCCATGCGGGGAAGAGTAAGGGGAAGCGAGGCGTCGTGCAGGGCAAGACACCCCTATGACATGGGGCGCCATGGGCGCCCCGGGGGCCGTGCGCCGCGGTGCGCCGCCGCCGGCGGCGGCACCGCCGGGGCGTCGGGCGCCGATCCGGCGGCATGCGAAACTTGCCTCGTGACCGCCAATGACACCCCGCAGCCGACAGCGACGTACGACAGCGCCTTCCTCAGGGCGTGCAGGCGCGAGCCCGTGCCGCACACGCCCGTGTGGTTCATGCGCCAGGCAGGCCGCTCCCTGCCCGAGTACCGCAAGGTGCGCGAGGGCGTCCCGATGCTCGAGTCCTGCATGCGGCCCGAGCTGGTCACCGAGATCACCCTGCAGCCGGTGCGCCGGCACGACGTGGACGCGGCGATCTACTTCAGCGACATCGTCGTCCCGCTGAAGGCCATCGGCCTCGACCTCGACATCAAGCCCGGCGTCGGCCCGGTCGTCGAGCAGCCGATCCGCACCCGTGCCGACCTGGCCCGGCTGCGCGACCTCACCCCCGAGGACGTCTCCTACGTCACCGAGTCCATCGGCCTGCTCACCCGTGAACTGGGCGCCACCCCGCTCATCGGATTCGCCGGCGCGCCTTTCACCCTCGCGAGCTACCTGGTCGAGGGCGGTCCCTCGCGCACGTACGAGAACGCCAAGGCGATGATGTACGGCGACCCCGAGCTGTGGGCCGACCTGCTGGACCGGCTCGCCGACATCACGGCCGCCTTCCTGAAGGTCCAGATCGAGGCCGGCGCGAGCGCCGTCCAGCTCTTCGACTCCTGGGCCGGCGCGCTGGCCCCCGCCGACTACCGGACCTCGGTCATGCCTGCCTCCGCGAAGGTCTTCGACGCCGTCGCCGGGTACGGCGTCCCGCGCATCCACTTCGGCGTCGGCACCGGCGAGCTGCTGAAGCTCATGGGCGAGGCCGGCGCGGACGTCGTCGGTGTCGACTGGCGCGTCCCGCTGGACGAGGCCGCCCGCCGCGTCGGCCCCGGCAAGGCGCTCCAGGGCAACCTGGACCCGACCGTGCTGTTCACCGACAAGGACACCGTCGCCGCCAAGGCCCGCGAGGTGCTCGACGCCGCCGCCGGTCTGGAGGGCCACGTGTTCAACCTCGGCCACGGCGTCATGCCGAACACGGACCCGGACGCGCTGACCCGGCTCGTGGAGTACGTCCACACCGCCACCGCGCGCTGAGCCGCCGGCCGGCTCACCAGGAGTAGTGGGGCCGCGCGCGCCTGCCGAACAGCAGGCCGGGCGGCTCCGGCGGGGGCGGCGTGCCGGGCTTGAGCGGCCAGGCGAGCAGCATGCCCGCCACGAAGCCGACCACGTGCGCCGCGTACGCCACCGTGCCGGCGCCGGACACCCCGTGCCCGGACGAGTACACCGCCTGCAGCCCGAACCAGAAGCCCAGCACCAGCCAGGCGGGCAGCCGCAGCGGCAGGAAGACCAGGAACGGCACCAGCACCCACACCCGGGCCTTCGGGTACAGCACCAGATAGGCGCCGAGGACCCCGGCGATCGCGCCGGACGCGCCGATCAGCGGGTCGCCGGAGCCGTCGTTGAGCAGCGCGAAGCCGTAGCCGGCCGCGTAGCCGCAGACGACGTAGAAGAGGAAGTAGCGGATGTGGCCCATCCGGTCCTCGACGTTGTTGCCGAAGATCAGCAGGAAGAGCATGTTGCCCAGCAGGTGCAGCCAGCCGCCGTGCAGGAACATCGACGTGAACACCGACAGCGCCGGGGACTTGTCGTAGGCGGGCGGCGCCACGACGCAGCCCGGGCCGTGCGGGCCCACGCCGACGTCCCCGGTCGGGACGAGCCGGGGCATCTGATGGTGGATCAGCTCCCTGGGGACCGCCGCGTAGTGGTCCATGAAGGCCTGCAGGTCGCACAGCCGGGCCAGCCTGCCGGCGCCGGCCACGGCACCGGCCGTGCCGGGCATGGTGAGGAACACCAGCACGTTGGCGGCGATCAGGGCGTACGTCACCCAGGGGGTGCGGCGCACCGGGTTCACGTCATGAACGGGGATGACCACACAGGAGTAGTGCCCGCGATCGGGCCCGCGAATCGGTGAACGCGGCCGGGCGGGCGTGCGTATGTGTTCTCAACCGACGTGAGGATCAGGCGATGACGAACGCTCCGCAGGTTTCGGCGATGCACGCTCTGCCCGACGGCGAGGCCGAACTGTCCTTGGTGGTACGGCTGCCCTGGGAGGACGTGGCGCGGCTCGGCCAGGAGGCGGGACGGCTCGCCTCGCAGATGCAGCGGCCCGTGACGCTGGACGAGGCGGTGAGCTACCGGCTCCGGTCCGCCCGGCCGTCCGCCTCCCACGCCAAGCCCTCCGGCGAGCAGCCGGCCGCCGTCTCCTCCGGCGTGACGTCACTGCCCCGGATCAGCGGGACCGCCTAAGCCGCCCGTACCTTCGCCGCCGCCTTTCTCGCCGCCACCAGTACCGGGTCCCACACCGGTGAGAACGGCGGGGCGTAGCCCAGGTCCAGGGCCGTCATCTGGTCCACCGTCATCCGGGCGGTGAGCGCCACCGCCGCGATGTCGACCCGCTTCGCCGCGCCCTCCCTGCCGACGATCTGCACGCCCAGCAGCCGGCCGGTGCGGGACTCGGCGAGCATCTTGACCGTCATGGGGGCGGCACCGGGGTAGTAGCCGGCCCGGCTGGTCGACTCGATCGTGACCGCCTCGAAGCGCAGCCCGACCCGGCGGGCGTCCTTCTCGCGCAGGCCGGTGCGGGCGATCTCCAGGTCGCAGACCTTGCTGACCGCGGTGCCCACGACACCGGGGAAGGTGGCGTAGCCGCCGCCCGCGTTGGTGCCGATGACCTGGCCGTGCTTGTTGGCGTGGGTGCCGAGCGGGACGTACTGCTCCTGCCCGGAGACCAGGTTCAGCACCTCCACGCAGTCGCCGCCCGCCCAGATGTTCTCGTGCCCGCGCACCCGCATCGCGAGGTCGGTGAGCAGGCCGCCGTGGGCGCCGAGCGGAAGCCCGGCCGCCCGGGCGAGGCCGGTCTCCGGGCGGACGCCGATGCCCAGGATCACCAGGTCCGCCGGGTATTCGGCGTCCTCGGTGGCCACCGCGCGGACCCGGCCGTCCTCGCCGGTGAGGAGCTTGGTGACCTCCGCGTCGTTCACCATGGTGATGCCGAGGCCCTCCATGGCCCGGTGCACCATCCGGCCCATGTCCGGGTCGAGCGTCGACATGGGCTCCCGGCCGCGGTTGACGACCGTCACCGCGAAGCCCCGGTTGATCAGCGCCTCGGCCATCTCCACGCCGATGTAGCCCGCCCCCACGACGACCGCCCTGCGGCCGCGCGTGCCGGCCAGCGTGTCCAGCAGGGCCTGTCCGTCGTCCAGGGTCTGCACCCCGTGCACGCCGGGGGCGTCCGCGCCGGGCAGGTCGGGGCGGACCGGGCGGGCGCCGGTGGCGATGACGAGCTTGTCGTACGGCGTCCAGGACTCGGCGCCGGAATCGACGTCACGCGCCCGCACCCGCTGCCCGGCCACGTCGATCTCGGTGACCTCGGTGCGCAGCCGCAGATCGATCCCCCGCGCGCGGTGCTCCGCGGGCGTCCGGGCGATCAGCCGGTCCCGTTCGGGGACCTCGCCGCCCACCCAGTACGGGATGCCGCACGCCGAGAAGGAGGTGAAGTGGCCGCGCTCGAAGGCCACGATCTCCAGTTCCCCGGGGCCCCTGAGCCGCCGTGCCTGCGACGCCGCGGACATGCCCGCGGCGTCGCCGCCGATCACGACCAGCCGTTCCCTGCCGTCCCGCCCCTCGCGCATGCTCATGGGAACACGCTACGGGGCGCGGGGACTTCAGTCCCGCCCGGCCTCCTCGGCGGCGTCCGGCACCGGGCGCGCCGACGGCAGCGCGCCGGGCGCGCCCACCGCGGGGACGGGCTCCGCGCGGCGCGGCAGCCGGGGCCGTACGACCCGCAGCCACAGCAGCACCAGGAGCGCGGCGAGGACCGCGAACGGCAGGGCGGCACCGAGCGCGAGCGCGATCCAGCGCAGCATGCCGACGAACACGTGCCAGCCGCCCGCCAGCGCGTCCGTGAAGCCCGGAGCGTCGTCACCGGACGCCTGCCTCACCGGGGTCTCCGACAGCGACAGGGTGACGGTGGCCAGGCTGGTGCGGTCCTTCAGGGAGGCCTGCCGGGCCAGCAGCGCCTCCAGGTCGGCCTGACGGCTGCTCAGTTCGCCCTCCAGGGCGACGACGTCGCTCAGCTTCGTCGCCTTGTCCATCAGCGCGCGGACCCGGTCCACGCTGGCCCGCTGGGACCTGATCCGGCTGTCCACGTCCACGACCTGCTCGCTGACGTCGACCGCCTTGGCCGTGCGGCCGACCAGCCGGCCCGTGCCCTGGAGACCGGTGAGGGCCTCGTCGTACCGCTCGGTGGGCACGCGCAGCACCACCCGGGTGTGCTCGTGGCCGCCGGCGTCCCGGCTCGTCGTCTCGTCGCCGACGAAGCCGCCCGCCTCCTCGGCGGTCGTGCGGGCGGCGGCCAGGGCCTTGGCCACGTCCTTGACCTCCAGCGTGAGGGACACGGTGCGGATGACCGAGCCCGGGGCCAGCACGGGCGTCGCGTGCGGGGTCCCGTTCCCGCGGGCCGCCGTGCCGCGGGGGGCGCCCGCCGGCTCGGGCCTGCTGTCGGAGGCGGCCTTGGCGGAGCCGCCGCTCGCGTCGTCCGCGCCGCCGCACCCGGCGAGCGCGAGGGAGGCGGCGAGCAGGACCCCGGCCAGGGTCCGAAGGCGAGGTGCGGTGTGTGGTGTGCGCATGGGCGGTACCCCCCGGAGCTGTGGTCTGTGACGGTCCTTCGACGCCGGGTCGGCCGGGAACGTTTGACGGCGCCGGTTCCGATGCGGTCACGGTCCGGACTCGCGCCGGACACCGGGCCCCGGCGGCGGTGCCCGCGGGGTCTGAGAGAGTGGGGGACATGAGCACAACGGACAGGGGCCCGGGGCACGTCGTCGTGATCGGGGCCGGCATCGCCGGGCTGGCCGCCGCGCACCGGCTGCTGGGGCGCGGCGCGCGCGTGACCGTGCTGGAGGCCGGCGACCGGGTGGGCGGCAAGCTGCTGCCCGGCGAGATCGCCGGCGTGCGGGTCGACCTGGGTGCCGAGTCCATGCTCGCCCGCCGCCCCGAGGCGGTGACGCTCGCGCGCGAGGCGGGACTGGGCGAGGCGCTCCAGCCGCCGGCCACCGCGACCGCCTCGATCTGGACCCGGGGCGCCCTGCGGCCCATGCCCAAGGGCCATGTGATGGGCGTGCCCGGCACCGCCGCCGCGCTCTCCGGCGTCCTCTCCGACGAGGGCCTGGCCCGCATCGAACGCGACGCCGACCTGCCCCGCACCGAGACCGGCGACGACGTGGCCGTCGGGGAGTACGTCGCGGCCCGGCTCGGCCGGGAGGTCGTCGACCGGCTGGTGGAACCCCTGCTCGGCGGGGTCTACGCGGGCGACGCCTACCGCATCTCGATGCGCTCGGCCGTCCCGCAGCTCTTCCAGGCCGCACGGGCCCACACCTCCCTCACCGAGGGCGTCCGGGAGATCCAGGCCAGGGCCGCCGCGCAGCAGCAGACCGGGCCCGTCTTCATGGGCATCGCCGGCGGCGTCGGCCGGCTGCCGCTCGCGGTCGCCGGGTCCGTGCGCGCGCGGGGCGGCGAGATCCTGACCGGGACACCCGCGCGGGAACTGCGCCGGGAGGCGGCCGGCGGCTGGCGGATCACCGCCGGGGAACGCGTGCTGCACGCCGACGCCGTGATCGTCGCCGTACCCGCCCCGGCCGCCGCCGCACTGCTGCGCGCCGAGTGCCCGGGGGCGGCGGCCGAGCTGGCCGCCGTCGAGTACGCCTCGATGGCCCTGGTCACCCTCGCCTACCGGCGCACCGGGCTGAGTCTGCCCGAGGGCAGCGGCTTCCTCGTGCCGCCCGTCGACGGCCGCACCATCAAGGCCTCCACCTTCGCCTCCCACAAGTGGGGCTGGATCGCCGAGGAGGACCCGGACGTGGTGGTGCTGCGCACCTCCGTGGGCCGCCACGGCGAGACGGAGGTGCTCGGCCGCGACGACGCCGGCCTGGTGGAGGTCTCCCGGCACGACCTGCGGGAGGCCACCGGCCTGGACGCCGTGCCGCTGGAGACCCGGGTGACCCGCTGGACCGACGGCCTGCCCCAGTACCCCGTCGGGCACCACGCGCGCGTGGCCCGCATCCGCGAGCAGGTGGCCAAGCTGCCGGGCCTCGCGGTGTGCGGCGCGCAGTACGACGGCGTCGGCATCCCCGCGTGCATCGCGAGCGCCCACGCCGCGGTGGACCAGCTGGCCGGCGACCCGGCCGGAGTGGCGGAGCTGACGGCCAACCCGGTGCAGAGCCTGCACGGCGGAGCGGGAGAATAGGGACCATGAGTGACGACGCCCCCACCACCGAGTCCGGCAGGATCCCGAACAAGGGCAAGCTGGCCAAGGACCTCAACGAGGTCATCCGCTACACCCTCTGGTCGGTCTTCAGGCTGAAGGACGTGCTGCCGGAGGACCGCGCGGGATACGCCGACGAGGTCCAGGAGCTGTTCGACCAGCTCGCCGCGAAGGACGTGACGATCCGCGGCACCTACGACGTCTCCGGCCTGCGCGCCGACGCCGACCTGATGATCTGGTGGCACGCCGAGACCAGCGACCAGCTCCAGGAGGCGTACAACCTCTTCCGCCGCACGAGGCTCGGCCGGGCGCTGGAGCCGGTCTGGTCGAACATGGCGCTGCACCGGCCGGCGGAGTTCAACCGCTCGCACATCCCGGCGTTCCTCGCCGACGAGACGCCCCGGAACTACGTGAGCGTCTACCCCTTCGTGCGCTCCTACGACTGGTACCTGCTGCCCGACGAGGACCGCCGCCGCATGCTCGCCGACCACGGCAAGATGGCCCGCGGCTACCCCGACGTGCGCGCCAACACGGTCGCGTCGTTCTCCCTCGGCGACTACGAGTGGATCCTGGCCTTCGAGGCCGACGAGCTGTACCGCATCGTCGACCTCATGCGCCACCTGCGCGCCTCCGAGGCCCGGATGCACGTCCGCGAGGAGGTCCCGTTCTACACCGGCCGCCGCAAGGACATCGGCGAACTGGTGGCGGGCCTGGCCTGACGGCTGCCCCGCGGGGCGGCGCCCCACCGGGGCGCCGGGAACCGAGCGACCGGCCGCGACCGGCCCGCAGCCGCCGACGGCACGGCGCGGCGCTCCATGAGGCGAAGGCGCCTACCGGCGGTTGCCCTTGCCCTTGAGGGCGTCCCGCCGGGCCTCTTTGCCGGCCGAACCGCCGGAGGCGGCCGCGACCGGCTCGGGGCGCGGCGCGCACGACGCGTGCCGCGCCGGCACCCGGCCCTCCAGCAGGTACGCCTCCAGGTGCCCGTTGACGCACTTGTTGGGGCCGCCCCCGATGCCGTGCGTACCCGCGTCCCGCTCGGTCACCAGCACCGAGCCGGCCAGTCGCCGGTTCATCTCCAGGGCCCCCTGGTACGGCGCGGCGGCGTCCCGCTCCGCCGCCAGGATCAGCACCGCCGGCAGCTCACCGGGCCCGGTCCGCACGTCCAGCGGCTGCTGCCGGGGCACCGGCCAGTAGGCGCACGGCAGGTTCATCCACGCGTTGTCCCAGGTCTCGAAGGGCGCCACCCGGGCGAGCCGGGTGTTGTCGCGGTCCCACACCGCGAAGTCCGTCGGCCAGGGCGCGTCGTTGCACTCCACGGCCGTGTACACCGCCCTGCCGTTCTCCGCCTCGGCGGCCGTCTCCGGGCTCGGCGCGGCCAGCCGGACCAGCGGCGCCGGGTCGCCGTGCAGATACGCCGACAGGGCCTCGGCCCGGCTCGGCCAGAAGTCGTCGTAGTACCCGGCCGTCAGGAACACGTTCTGCAGCTGGCCGGGGCCGACCTTGCCGCCCGCCGCCTTCCCGGCCAGCCGCTCGCGCGCGGTGTCGTAGCTGCGCTGCACCGCCGCCGACGTGGCGCCGAGCCCGTACACGTCGTCGTACCGGGCGATCCAGTCCCGGAAGTCCGCCCAGCGCTCCTCGAACGCCGCCGACTGGTCCAGGTTGCTGCGGTACCAGATCCGCTCCGGGTCCGGGTTCACCGCCGAGTCCAGCACCATGCGGCGCACGTGCGAGGGGAACATCGCCGCGTACAGCGCGCCGAAGTAGGTGCCGTACGACGCCCCCATGAAGGTCAGCCGGTCCTCGCCCAGCGCGGCCCGCAGCACGTCCAGGTCCCGGGCGTTGTTGAGGGAGTTGTAGAACCGGATCGCGGTCCCGGACCGCTGGACGCAGCCGCGCGCGTACGCCTTCGCCTGCGCGGCCCGCTGCCGCTTGTAGGCCTCCGACGGATGCACCGGGGACGCGGTGGGCGCCTTGAAGAAGCGCTCGGGGTCCTCGCAGGACAGCGGTGCCGAACGGCCCACCCCGCGCGGGGCGTAGCCGATCAGGTCGTAGGCCGCGGCGATCCGCTTCCACTCCGGGACCGCGCCGACCAGCGGGAAGTACATGCCGGAGGCGCCGGGGCCGCCCGGGTTGAAGACCAGGGCGCCCTGCCGGGGGACCTTCCGCTTGCTGTTGTGCGGGTCCTTCTGGGAGGCCGGGACCCGGCTGACGGTCAGCCGGATCTGCCGGCCGTACGGGCGGGCGTAGTCCAGCGGGACCGTCACCGTGCCGCACCGCACACCGGCCGGCGGGTCCGGCAGGTCGGCGGCGGCGCACGGACCGAAGTCGACACCGGCCGCCCGGGCGCGCGCCACGGCCACCGCGGTGCCGCGCAGCTCGGCCGTGCCGGGGGCGCCCGGCCGGCCCGGGGTGCCGGGCGCGCCGCCTGCCGGGGCCGTGGCCAGGGTGGTCAGGAGCAGGGAACCGGCGGCCGAGTAGAGGGCGGCAGCTTTCATCGCGTATCCCTTCGGTGCGGCGGCGATGGCACGGCTGCCACGGCCCGGCGACGACACAAGGGATGTTTCGGTCGGTTGTGGGGGAAGGCAAGCACCACCCGGCCGGTGTCGGCGCCAATGCCCCCTGTGCGCCCCCGGAAACCGCCCTCACTCCCGCCAGGGCTGGTCGCGGTGGGTGAAGGCCGCGCGCAGCTCCGGCTCGCC
Source organism: Streptomyces sp. NPDC046881 (assembly GCF_040645015.1). Classification (NCBI taxonomy): domain Bacteria; kingdom Bacillati; phylum Actinomycetota; class Actinomycetes; order Kitasatosporales; family Streptomycetaceae; genus Streptomyces; species Streptomyces sp. NPDC046881. Next base: position 10,952 of record NZ_JBEYXJ010000003.1, read on the forward strand.
GATCGCGCGGATGCCGCGCACGGCGACGGAGGTGAGGAACGACCGCTCGTCACCGGCCGGCCGTCCGGCCAGCGCGCCCAGCAGCCGCTGCCCGGCCGGGGAGGCCCAGCGCGAGTACGGGTGCACCTCGAACCGGGCGATGGCCAGGCAGCTGAGCGCCAGCGTGAGGGGCAGGGCGAACCAGGCGCCCACCAGCGGGCGCGGCGTGCCGGTCTCGATGGGCAGCAGCAGCGCGGTCACGCCCAGCACGGTCACGGCCACCGCGGCGACCCGCACCCGGCGGACGGCGGCCCCCACGGTCGCGCCCGCGCCCTCGGGCACCGCGAGACCGGCGCGCACCAGCCCGTCCGCCAGCCGGCGTACGGCCTCCGTGCCGGCCGCCCGCGCCCGTACCGGGGCGATCCGCGACTGCCCCTCGGGCCCTATGGCCCCTATGACGGACTGCTCCATCTCGTCGCGGCCCCGCGGGTCCACGACCGTGGCCCAGCCGGTGTGCGCGAGCAGCAGCCGCCGCTGGCGGGCCATGGAGACCAGGGTCACGTCGGCGACCCGGGCGGGGCCGCCGGACAGGAAGGCCGCCTCGTACAGCGTGAGGTCGCGCTCCGCGTCCGCCGACGCGTCACGCGCGTCCACGGCGGCGGCGCGGACGGCCGTCAGGCACAGCCGGGTACAGGCGGACCCGGCGAAAGCCCAGGCCAGCAGCAGCAGAAGGACCCAGAACATGACGTGTTTGTATGCCAGGGGACTGGGCGGACGCCATGCCCTTTCACCATCCGGACGGACTGTTGTGGGTATGTGACGTTCCGTTTCCCGGGCTGGTCAGCGGCCGTCCGGGGCGGTCACGGGCTGCCGGTCGCCGGCGGTGGGCTCGCGGCGGCGGGCGGCAGGGCGTACGTCTCGCCCGGCGACGGTGTGACCGGCGCGGCGGCACCCGGGTCGACCTCCGGCGGGGTCGGCACCGGGGTGGCGGGGGCGGCCAGGTCCTCGGCCAGCACCGAGAAGTCGACGTACCCCGTCGCCTCCAGGACCTTGATGTGGTCCAGGACCGTGGTGTTGGCGTCGTCGGCGAGATCGCGGACCAGGGAGTTCTGGGTGCCGGCCCGGACCTGCGCGACCAGGGAGAACACCCGGCCGTGCGCGAGCCGGAGCAGGCCGGCGAACCGGCGGTCGAACTCCTGGCCCTCGGCCGCGTTCAGGGTGTCCAGCCACTCCTTCTGCTGCGCGTTCGGCTCGTTGGGCAGGGCCAGGCCGAGCTGGGTGGCGACCGTGCGGACGTGCGCGTCCAGGGAGGTGTGCCCGTCGACGAGGTGCTGTCCGGCCGTGCGGACGGCGGGCGTCGTCCCCTTGCGCTGCGCCAGCTGCCCGGCGGGCAGCTCCCACAGCCCGGCCAGCCGGACCTTGGTGACGAAGTCCCGGTCCTGCTCCGACAGCGGGCCGTACGGCGTCGTCACCGTCCGGGCGCTCAGGACGTTCGCGCTCGCCGGGTCCTGCCGGCCGGCGTACGACCAGAGCGGGACCAGCAGCGCGACGACCGTGGCGGCCAGGGCGATGATGACGAGCCCGGTGCCGCTGAATATGCCTCGGCCGGTGATCGGGGGACGCGGTCGCATGGTGCCTCCTGCACCGCACGCCGGGGATGTGCCTTGGGGGTTGGGTGCGGAGTTGGCATATTACTGGGGAGCGGGGGCCGGCTTCCGGGCGCGGGTACGGGGGTGGCCGTTCTCGCACGGTTCCCCGCCGTGCCGTCGGCTGCGGCGGTGCCCCTTCAGACCCGGCGCCGCAGCACCCGCTCGACGAGCCCCCGCCTCCGGGGGGCCGGGCCCGATCGGTCCAGCCACCACTCCCGCAGCTCCCGGAGGGTCCCCGCGTCCCCCGGCCGCCCCAGCTTCAGCAGATGCCCCGCGAAGTCCAGCGCGTCCTGCCGGTACCCCGCACGCATCGGCCGCTGCCGCGCGTACTCCAGGAACGCCTCCCGGTACCCGGCCCCGAGCAGCACCGGCAGCTCGGGCGCCACCTTCGCCACCACCCCCGCCCGCTTGGCGGCGAGCGCCCGTGCCTGCACCCCCATCCGCACCCGGTCGAACCCCTCCGGCACCGGCGTCCCCGCCACCAGGGCGGACAGTACGGCGGTCTGGGCCACCGCGACCCGCTCGCGCGCCCCGGCCAGCGGCGGCGCCAGCACACCGACACCCCCCGCCCCGGCAGCGACGGCCCCCCGCACCGCCGTACCCGCCACGGCACGCCCGCGCCCGGCCGCCACCGCCTCCCGGATCGCGTCCAGCTCCCGCTCCAGCTTGCCCGGTCCGGGGAAGTTCTCGTCCCGCTCCAGGAGCACCCCCGGCGGCGCCACCCGGGCGGCGAGGCCGGTCAGGATGTCGAGCACCGGGCGCGGCACGGGGTGCGCGTGACTGTCGTGCCAGACGCCGTCGCGCTCGAACCCGCCCGCGACGTGGACGTAGGCGATCGCCTCCAGGGGCAGCGCGGCCAGCGCCTCGGCCGGGTCCTCGCCCCGGTTGACGTGGTTGGTGTGCAGGTTGGCCACGTCGATCAGCAGCCGTACGCCGGTCCGCTCGACCAGCTCGGACAGGAACTGCCCCTCGGTCAGCTCCTCGCCGGGCCAGGAGAACAGCGCGGCGATGTTCTCCAGGGCCAGCGGCACCGGCAGCGCCTCCTGCGCGATACGGACGTTCTCGCACAGCACGTCCAGGGCGTCCCGGGTGCGCGGCACGGGCAGCAGGTGGCCGGCCTCCAGACGCGGGGAGGCGGTGAGCGCGCCGCCCGCCCGGACGAAGGCGATGTGCTCGGTGACCAGCGGCGAGCCGAGGGCCTCCGCCCGCTCGGCGAGCGCCTTCAGCCGCCCCTCGTCGGGGCGGTCGGCGCCACCGAGGCCGAGCGAGACGCCGTGCGGGACCACCGTCACCCCGCGCTCGCGCAGCCGCAGCAGCGACGCGGGAAGGTGGCCGGGGCAGACGTTCTCCGCCACGACCTCCACCCAGTCGATGCCCGTCATCCCCTCCACGGCGTCCGCGATCTCCGGCCGCCATCCGATCCCGGTCCCCAGTCGCCGCATGCCGTTCCCCCTCCCTCGCCCCGCGCTCCTGCGCCGAGTGACGGAGGTATGGCCCCGCCGGCCGGCCCCGAACCCCCGGCCCGCCGCGTTCAGAGCAACATTTGAGGTTCCGGGGGGCGCGCCTAGCGCAGCGCGGGGTGGTCGGCGACGACCGTGCAGGATCCCGGAGCGATCTCCGTGAAGCCGGCGTCCCGCACCACCGGCAGGCCGCTGGTGGTGAGCCGCGGCCAGTCCGCGGGGGAGGCCGTGCGGACGGTGAGGGGGTGGCCCGCGTCGCGCCACGCGGTGCGCTCCGTGGCGGACAGGGCCCACCAGGCCAGCTGGGCGCCGTGGCCGGCCTGGGCCATCGCCTTGCCGGCCGACATCTCCAGGTCCGGGTTGAGCCAGAGCACCGGCCCGGCGGCCGGGTCGGCGGCCAAAGGCGGCTCCGGGTCGTCCAGTTCGGTGCCCGACACCTGGAGCCTGGCCAGGTCCTTGGGCCAGCCGTCCAGGGGGACCGGCGGGAAGACGCGGACCTCCGCGGACGTGCCGGTCACCGTGATCCCGGGCAGTGCCGCGGCGCGCCGCCACTCGGCGCCGCGGGCCCGCCGGACCACCTTGCGGATGCGGGCGTCCTCCCAGCCGCGTACCGCCTCGGCCCACTCGCCGTCGCCGTGCGCCCGCTCGTCGCCGAGCAGGGTCAGGACGGCCCGGGCGGCCGTCTCCAGGGCGTCGGTGCGGGCCGGCGGGGTGCTCCGCTCGATGCGGACGACGAGCGGCAGCACGAACTGGGGCGCCTCGTCGCGGGGGCCGGCTGCGGACCGGAAGGGACTGTCGGCGGTGGGGGCAGGAACGTGGCTCACGAGAGCCCAGCCTACGAAGCCGCGACCGGCCCGCTCAACGCGCGGTCCGCGTCCGGCGGAATTCCGGCGAAGCCGGGGAACCGCCGGCCCCGCTCAGCCCTCTTGACCGACCGAGGGGACCGGAAGGGGGAGTGCCGCATGGCCTCCGTGCACCATGACCTGCGCCTGACCGCCGTGGGCCGCCGCTACGGCATCCGCGGCCCGTGGGTGCTGCGGGGCGTCGACCTCGTCCTCGCCCCCGGCACCCTCACCCGGATCGACGGGGCGAACGGCACCGGGAAGTCCACCCTGCTGCGGCTGCTCGCCGGGCTCGACGCGCCCAGCGAGGGCCGGATCACCGGCCGGCCGCGCACGGCCTATGTGCCGGAGCGGTTCCCGGCCGCCCTGCCCTTCACGGCCGCCGGCTATCTGACCCACCTCGGCGCCGTCCACGGCCTCGACCGGAAGTCCGCCGCACGCGCCGCGGACACCTGGCTGGAGCGGTTCGGGGCGGGCGCGTACGCCGGTACGCCGATGGCGCGGCTGTCCAAGGGCAGCAGCCAGAAGGTCGCCGTCGCCCAGGCCCTGCTCGGCGACCCGGAGCTGCTGGTGCTGGACGAGGCCTGGACCGGCCTCGACGCGGCGGCGCGGGCCGAGCTGGAACGGGCGGTGGCCGAGCGGACGGCCGCCGGGGGTGCCGTGGTGTTCGTGGACCACGACCCGCGCCGGCTCGCCGGGGCACCGGACGCGGCCTACGCGGTGGTCGAGGGACGGCTGGAACGCCGTACCGACGACACGACGTCGCCGGCCGGGCCGGTCACGGTCGTCACCGTGCAGGGGCCGCCGGGCGGGCGCCTCCCGCCGGACGCGGTGCGGGTCGCCGTGTCCGCCGAGGAGACCGCCCCCGGCAGCCACCGTCTCGCCGTCCCCGGCTCCCACTCCGACATCCTGCTGCGCGCCCTGCTCACGGCCCGCCCGTCCTGGCACGTGGTGCGTGTCGAACCGCCCGCCGCTCCACCGTCCCCCGATCCCGGAAGCCGCCCATGACCGCGCTCCTGCGCTACCACGCCGACCTGCTGCTGCGCTCCCAGCGCTGGCTGCCCCCGGTGATCCTGTACGCCGTGTTCCTCGGCGTCGGCGTGCAGAGCGGCCAGCCGGTGCTGGACTCGCTCGGCTACACGGCCGCGGGTCTGCTGCCGGTGGCCGCCTGGCTGGTGCGGATCTGCGTCACCGGTGAGCCGTCCGCGGCCCGGGCCTGCGTCGCCGCTGCCCGCGGCCCGCTGAGGGCCCACCTCGCCTGCCTGCTCACCGCGCTGCTCGCGGCCGTGCTGCTCGGGGTGGCGGCCACCGTGGTGGTGACGCTGATCAGCGACCCGGTGAACAACGGCCACCGGGTGCACGTGCCCCGGCTCCGGGCCGCCGCCGCGGGCCTGCCGGCCGCCCTCGTCTGCGCACTGCTCGGGACGGCCGTCGGCGCGCTCACCAACCGGCCGGTGCTGCGCTCCACCGGCCGCGCGGTGCCGGCGATGCTGCTGGGTGCGCTGCTGGCGGTCGTGTCGGCCGGCTCCCCGGCGCAGGCGGCGGTCAGCGGCCTGGTCTCCGGCTCGCGGACCGGCCGGGCCCCGGTGCCGCTGCTGCCGCTGGCGGGGGCGGCCCTGCTCACGGCAGCCGTCTTCGCCGCGACCGGCCGGCTGGCCTCGCGCCGCTCACCCTGAGCAGGCGGTGCGCTGGGCCTCCTGCCACTCGCACACCGGGCACAGCGTGATGCCCTTGTACGACTCCGGGTACTCCGTCGGCTCGCGGCACAGCACGCACTCGGCGTACGGCGGGCCGTCGGCCTTCGCCGGCCTCACCGCCTCGGTGACCGTGCAGTAGTCCTCGTCGCTCATACCCCCAGCGTAGGACGTCAGCGGACGGTGCCCGCCTGGCCGATCAGCTCGGAGACCTTCACGAACCGGTAGCCACGCCTGCGCAGTTCCGGTACGACCGTGCGCACGACCCGCTCGGTGGTCGGGGCGGCGCTGCGGGTGCAGTGCATGACGACCACCGACCCGGGCTTCACCCCGTCCAGCACCTGTTGGACCACCGCGTCGGCGTCCGTGGCGAAGGCGTCCCCGCTGATCACGTCCCACTGCACCGCGGTCACCCCGAGCCCGCTCAGCGCGCGCAGCGCCCGCTGGTCGTAACAGCCGCCCGGGAAGCGGAAGTACGGCATCGCCTTCGGCACGCCCGCCTTGCGCAGGGAGGTGTACGCCCGCTGGACGTCCGCCCGCATCCCGTCGGCGTCGACGGTGGGCAGGCCGTAGCAGTCGGCGGTGAAGGCGTAGTGGCTCCAGGAGTGGTTGGCCACCTCGAACTGCGGGTCGTGGCCCAGGTCGCGGGCCTCGGCCGGGTACTGGTCGGCCCACCGGCCGGTCATGAACACGGTCGCCGGCACCTTCAGCGCGCGCAGGGCGCCGATCAGACCGGGGTTGTCGAAGTGCTCGCCGGAGGCCGCGCGGGGGCCCTGGTCGGCGGTCATGTCGGCGTCGAAGGTGAGCGCGACCGTCCTGCCCAGGGTGCGCGGGCCGTGCTCGAAGACCGGCGTCAGCCCGCCGGGGCCCGGCGCGAGCACGGGCGGGCCGGCGGCGGGCGACGGGGAGGCGGAGGCGCCGGCCGGGCGCCCGTCGCCCGCGGTACCGCAGGCGGTGAGCGCCGCGCCCAGGACGCAGACGGCGGTGATGCAGCGTACTCGTGGGATCACTGCACGAACGTAAAGCTGAATATCGGTTTATGTGATTAATGGGAGCCGTAACACGCGATACCGTCACCCGTGCGGCGGCGCCCCTGGGCGGTCACTCCACGTCGCGCCGCTCCAGCGGTGCGACGGCCGGGCCCTGGAGCACCGTGCCGTCCACGGCGAAGCGCGAGCCGTGGCAGGGGCACTCCCAGGCGCGCTCGGCGCGGTTGAAGCTGACCAGGCAGCCGAGGTGGGTGCAGCGGGCCGACACGGCCTGCAGGGCACCCTCCTCGTCGCGGTGGACCGCGAGCCGTGCGGTGCCGGAGCGGACCACCGCGCCGTCGCCCGGGGCCAGGTCGTCCACCGAGGCCGGCGGCTTCAGCCGGTCGCCGACGAAGTGCCGGGCCACCTCGGCCTGCGTCTTCAGCAGCGACGGCGCCTCGCGCACCACCGACTTCAGCCGGCGCGGGTCGTACAGCTCCCGCCAGGCGCAGTCCCGGCCGGTGATCAACGCGGTCAGCAGCAGCCCGCCCATGATCCCGCCGCTCAGGCCCCAGCCGCCGAAGCCGGTGACCACGTAGGCGTGCCGGGCGCCCGGGTGCAGGGGGCCGACCAGCGGGACGGTGTCGGTGGACTCGTTGTCCTGGGTGGCCCAGGCGTGGTCCAGGGTCACCCCGGGGAAGTGCACCTCCGCCCAGCCGGCGAGCCGGTCGAAGCCCGCCTGCGGATCGCCTGTGCCGGGTGTGAAGTGCTCCCCGGTGACCACGAGCAGCCGCTGCCCGTCCGGGCCGTAGGGCGCCGTCCGCACCGAGCGGGTGTTCTCGTCCGGCGTGATGTACATGCCGTGCGGGTCGGGGCCGTCGCCCAGCGGTCCGGCGACGACCAGTTCCCGGCGCGGGGAGAGCCGGGTGAACAGCAGGGCCCGGTCGAACACCGGATAGTGGGTGGCGACCACGACGTCCCGGGCGGTCACCGTGGCGCCCGACTCGGTGGTCAGCCGGCACGGCTCGCCCTCCGTCAGACGGGTGACCCGGGTGTGCTCGAAGACCTGGCCGCCGTGCGCGAGCAGGTCGGCGGTGAGCGCCCGCAGGTACTTGACCGGGTGGAACTGCGCCTGCCCGGTCACCCGGACCGCGCCCGCCACCGGGAACGGCAGGCCGGTCTCCGTGGTGAACGAGGCCGGCAGCCCCGCCTCCCGGGCGGCCTCCGCCTCCGCGCGCACCTCGTCCACCCGCGACCGGTCCCGGACATAGGTGTAGGCGTCCCTGGTCTCCCACTCGCAGTCGACGCCCAGCTCGGCCACCAGCGCCGCCGCGTGCTCGATCGCCTCAGTCTGCGAACGGGCGTACAGCCGCGCCCCCTCCGGCCCCCGGGTGCGCCGGAGCCGGTCGTAGACCAGGGTGTGCTGGGCGGTCAGCTTGGCGGTGGTGTAGCCGGTGACCCCGGCCGCGGCCCGCCCGGCCTCCAGCACCGCCACCCGCCGGCCGGCCCGGGCCAGCTCGTGGGCGGTGCTCAGGCCCGCGATGCCCGCGCCGACGACCGCCACGTCCACGACGAGATCCCCGTCCAGGACGGGGTGGGACGGCCCGGGAGCGGTCTGCAGCCAGTACGAATCGGTGACCTTCCGCTGTTCGCGCATGCCCGCCGGGTACCCCGGCCCGCCCGGCCCACGTCTGCCCCGCATCCTCGGTCCCGCATCACGCCTGCTCCAGCAGCCGCTTCCGGCACTCCGCCACGTCGAAGTCCGCCTCCGGATACCGCGGGTCCAGCTCCCGCAGCTGCTCCAGCAGCAGCCGGCCGACCGCCCAGTTGCGGTACCACTTGTGGTCCGCCGGCACCAGGTACCAGGGCGCGTACGGGGCCGCGCAGCGCGTCAGGGCCAGCTCGTACGCCTCCTGGTAGGCGGGCCACAGGGCGCGTTCGCCGATGTCGCCCGGGTCGAACTTCCAGTGCTTGTCGGGGCGGTCCAGGCGGCGCAGCAGACGGCGGCGCTGCTCGTCGTAGGAGACGTGCAGGAAGCACTTGACGAGGGTCACGCCCTCCTCGGCGAGGGTGCGTTCGAAGTCGTTGATCAAACCGTAGCGGCTGCCGATCTCGGCGGGCCGGGCCAGGTGCCGGACGCGGGCGATCAGCACGTCCTCGTAGTGCGAGCGGTCGAAGATGCCGATCTCGCCGGGCCCGGGCAGCGCCTGCCGCACCCGCCACAGGAAGTCGTGCCGCCGCTCCTCCTCGGTGGGCGCCTTGAACGCCCTGATCCGGCAGCCGGACGGATTGAGCTGGCCGATCACGTGCTTGACCGTGCCGCCCTTGCCGCTGGTGTCCATGCCCTGCAGCACCAGCAGCACCCGGCGGTGGTCGCCCGCGGTGCCCGCCGCCCAGAGCCGCTCCTGGAGCCCGGCCAGGTGCCTGCCCATGCGTTCGGTGTCCGCCAGCGCGGCCTGCTTGCCGTCCGGGGCGCCCGGGGTGGCCCGGGCGTCGTACCCGGACAGCTCGATCCGCTCGCCCGGCGGGAGGCGCAACAGGTCCCGAAGGGTCTCCTCGCGCTTCCTGGCCGGCTTCTTCGGCACGGGCGCTCCTTCCGTCCGGGGCGGGGTGGCTCCGGGTGCCCGTCAGCCCGTGCGCGGTGCGCCGTCGGTGTGCGCGACGGGCTCCTGCTCCTGCTCCGGCAGCGCCGGCTGCCCGCCCCGCTCCAGGAAGTGCAGCAGCTCCACCGGGATGGGCAGGACCAGGGTGGAGTTCTTCTCGGCCGCCACCGCCATCACCGTCTGCAGCAGCCGCAGCTGGAGCGCGGCCGGGGTGTCGGCCATCTGCTGGGCCGCCTCGGCGAGCTTCCTGGAGGCCTGGAGCTCGGCGTCCGCGTTGATGATCCGGGCCCGGCGCTCGCGGTCCGCCTCGGCCTGGCGGGCCATCGACCGCTTCATGGTGTCCGGCAGCGACACGTCCTTGATCTCGACCCGGTCGACCTGGATGCCCCAGCCCACCGCCGGGCTGTCGATCATCAGCTCCAGGCCCTGGTTGAGCTTCTCGCGGTTGGACAGCAGGTCGTCCAGATCGCTCTTGCCGATGATGGACCGCAGCGAGGTCTGTGCCATCTGCGAGACCGCGAACTTGTAGTCCTCGACCTTCAGCAGGGCGCTCGTCGCGTCGACCACCCGGAAGTAGACCACCGCGTCCACCCGGACGGTGACGTTGTCCCGGGTGATGCCCTCCTGGGCCGGGATGGGCAGGGTCACGATCTGCATGTTGACCTTCTGCAGCCGGTCCACGAAGGGGATGATCAGGTTCAGGCCCGGCGAGCGCACCTCCCCGGTGACCCGGCCGAGCCGGAACAGCACACCGCGTTCGTACTGCTTGACCACGCGGGCCGCCGTCGCCAGGTACACGAGACCGGCGGAGCCCGCCGCCGCGACGGCCACCACAAGGTCCTCGACCATGGTGACCTCCTCACCCAGAGGCCGGTTTGTCTGCTGTTGCCACGATAGGCCCGTGGGGCCGGGATGCCGAGAGTTCCCGGCGCCCCGGCCCCACGGGCGGGCACTCAGGCCGCGGTGACCAGCTGCACCGGTTCCGTACCGACCGCGCTGTGCCGTGCGGCCCAGTTGTCCAGGGCGGTACGGCAGGCGTGGTCCAGGTGGTGCAGCCCGGACAGGTCGAGCCGGACCGGGCGGTCCTGGGGCAGCGCCTCCAGGCTGTCCAGGATCTTCGGCAGCCGCAGGAAGGTGGCGTTCCCGGACAGGTGCGCCTCCACCGGGCCGGCCCCCTTGTCCACGACCTCCAGCTTGACGTGCGAGGCCTCCCAGGCGGTCTTGACCACCGCCAGCGCGAGACCGATGAGCACGCCCTCGAACATGCTGACCGCCACGATGGAGACGGCCGTGGCGGCGAGCACCAGCGCCTCCCCGCGGTGCTCGCGCCACAGCACGGTCAGCGCCCGGAGCGGCACCAGCTTGGCGCCCGCGTGGATCAGGATGCCCGCGAGGGCCGGGATCGGGATGTAGGCCAGCACGTCGGGCAGCAGCGCCGCGAACAGCAGCAGCCACACGCCGTGCAGCACCCGCGAGGCCTTCGTCCGGGCGCCCGCCTGGACGTTGGCCGCGCTGCGCACGATCACCGCGGTCATCGGCAGCGCGCCGAGCACCCCGCACACCATGTTGCCGGTGCCCTGGGCGACGAGTTCCCGGTTGTACTGGGTGCGCGGACCGGAGTGCAGCCGGTCCACGGCCGCCGCGCTGAACAGGGACTCGGCGGACGCGATCAGGGTGAACGCGACGACCGTGCCGAGCAGCCCGACGCCGGCCAGCTCGCCGAAGGCGCTCAGCGGCGGCGGCTGGATCGAGCCGAGCAGGCCCTGCACCTCCACCGTCGCCACGGGCAGGTCCAGCGCGAACGCGGCCAGCGTGGCGAGCCCCACCGCGGCCAGCGGACCGGGCACGGCGCGCACCTGCGCCGGGGTGTGCTTCCACAGCAGCAGCACCGCGACCGTGCCCGCGGCCACCGCGAGGGAGGCCAGGGCGTCGGTGTCGCCGAAGGCGTCGAGGAACGCGCCGGGCAGCTGGAAGATCTTGTCCAGGCCGGAGTCGGGCGCCTTCGTCGCCAGGGCCGGGTACAGCTGCCCGGCGATGATCACCAGGCCGATTCCCGCCAGCATGCCCTCGACGACGGAGACGGAGATGGCGCGGAAGTAACGGCCCAGCCGCAGCAGGCCCATGGCCACCTGGAGCACTCCGGTGACGAGCACGATCACGCCGAGCACCGGCAGGCCGAACTCCTTGACCGCCTCGAAGACGAGCACGGTCATGCCGGCCGCCGGACCCGACACCTGCAGGCTGCTGCCGCGCATCAGCCCGGTGACGATGCCGCCCACGATGCCGGTGACCAGGCCGAGTTCGGCCGGCACCCCGGAGGCGACGGCCACGCCCACGCACAGCGGCAGCGCGACCAGGAAGACCACCAGGGAGGCGGCGAAGTCCTCCTTGAGGTGGGGGAAACGGGATATGAGGGTGCGGTTGTCGGTCATCGGCGCGCTCACAGGGACTCGAAGGTGTCGGTCTGCGGGCGGTGCGTCCGTACGGCGCCGGTGTGCACCTCGTAGTACCAGGCGTGCAGGTCGAGCTGACCGTCCGCCAGCTTCCGCTCCACGCACGGGTACGAGCGCAGTCGCAGCAGCTGGGTCAGGACGTGGGACTGCACGCCCTCGGCGACCTCCGGGTCCTCGGCCGCACCGGCCGGGCGCGGAGTGGCGGAGACCAGCCAGTCGCGCACGGCCGGTACGGCGGTCAGGTCGTCCCCGCGCACCAGTGCGCCGACGGCACCGCAGTGCGAGTGGCCGCAGACCACGATGTCGCGGACACCGAGCACCTCCACGGCGTACTCGATGGTGGCCGCCTCGCTGGTGGGGTGCTCGGAGACGTAGGGCGGGACGATGTTGCCCGCGGTGCGCAGCTCGAACAGCTCGCCGGGGCGGGCGCCCGTGATCAGGGCCGGGACGACCCGGGAATCGGAGCAGGTGATGAACAGCACCTGGGGGGACTGGCCTTCGGCGAGTCTGGCGAACTCCTCAGGGCGCTGTCCGAAGGTACGGGCGTTGTCGATGAGGGGCTGCATGAATATGAGTTCCTCCTGGCGCGCCTGCCTGGCGCGTCGGACTTGAACAACGGTTGTGGGGGGGGAGAGAGCAGAGCAGCCGGCTCTCAGCAGCGGAAGACCTGGAGCGCTGCCGGGGTGTGGGATCTGGAGGTTCTCGGAGCGAGGCGGTGCGGGGCCTCGGAGGGAGCCGCGGGGCTCGCACCGGCCGCCCGGCCGGATATGAGGGCGCGTTCCTGGCAGCAGCAGGACGCGGGGCAGCGCTGGCGGTCACGGACGTGCGGGGTCCCCAGGGGGTCGCCCGGGCAGCCGGGGGCGCGGACCCGGTCCGTGCCCTCGCGCACGGGGTGCGCGGAGGGGGCGACTCGGGTCTCGGCCTTGGCCAGCGCCTGACCGAAAGTGTGCGCGGGTGCGAAGGTTCCCGTCGGAGTGAAGAGCTGGAACGCCAGCAGTGCGGCGCCGAGAAGGGTGAGCAGGCTCCGGACGGCCGTACCTCGGAACATGAGCACCCCCTCCGACGTGTTCACGTTTCTTGTCCAGACCAAGTGTTGGTCAATGGATGGTCAAGAAACACGTTAACCCGGCAAAGGCCTTTGCAGTGTTAACTGAACGTTACTCGCCCAAGAGAGCGTGAAAAACGCGGGTGGCGTGGCGTGAACCGGCTCTTGACCCGCGGAGTTTGATGGACTATCGGATGCCCGGGTGGGGGCCTAGGCGCCGAGCAGGCCCTTCCCGTCGCGGGCCAGCGCGGTGAGCCGGGATATCGCGCGGAAGTACTTCTTGCGGTAGCCACCGTTCAGCATCTCCTCGCTGAACAGCTTGTCGAACGGCAGACCCGAGGCCAGCACCGGGACCTCGCGGTCGTAGAGCCGGTCGGCGAGGACCACCAGCCGCAGCGCCGTCGACTGGTCCGGCACCGGCTGGACGCCGGTCAGGCACACCGCCCGCACCCCGTCGGTCAGCGCGCCGTACCGGCTCGGGTGCACCTTCGCCAGGTGCTCCAGCAGGTGCGGGAAGTCGTCCAGCGAGGCGCCCTCGGTGGCGAAGGCGGTCTTCATGACCTCCTCGTCCGAGAAGGGCGCCGGGGCCTCGGGCAGGCCGCGGTGGCGGTAGTCCTCGCCGTCGATGCGCAGCGGGCGGAAGTGGGCCGACAGGCCCTGGATCTCGCGCAGGAAGTCGGCCGCGGCGAAGCGGCCCTCGCCCAGCTTGCCGGGCAGCGTGTTGGAGGTGGCGGCGAGCGCCACGCCCGCCTCGACCAGCTTGCCCAGCAGGGTCGACACCAGGACCGTGTCGCCGGGGTCGTCCAGCTCGAACTCGTCGATGCACAGCAGGCTGTGCCCGGACAGCGTCCGCACCGTCTGCTGGAAGCCGAGCGCGCCGACCAGGTTGGTCAGCTCCACGAAGGTGCCGAACGCCTTGCGGGACGGCTCGGCCGGGGCGGCGTGCCACAGGGAGGCGAGCAGGTGGGTCTTGCCGACGCCGTAGCCGCCGTCCAGGTACACCCCGCGCGGGCCCGCCGGGGCCTTGGGCGCCTTGGCCCGGCCGAAACCGAAGAGGCCGCGCTTGCCGTTGCCGGCGGCCTGCGCCCCGCCGAGCCCGGCCGCGAAGCCCTCCAGCACCCGGACGGCCTCGGTCTGGCTGGGCTGGTTCGCATCCGGGATGTACGTGGCGAAGCGGACCGAGTCGAAACGCGGGGGCGGCACCATCTCGGCGACCAGCCGGTCCGCGGGGACGTGCGGCTCGCGGGCGCACAGGGACAGGGGGCCGGCTTCCGGCAGCGGACTGGAACCGGGGGCGGTGGTGGAGGACGACACAGTTATCCATGCTAAGCGCCGTGTCACACTGCACGGCATGCGACGCCTGTTCCCTGTGACCGAAGAGACAGCAGCCCGGGCCTCGGCCGGGGGCCCGGAAGAGGAGGGGGCCGGCGGGGCCGCACACGCCCGCGAGGAGAACCGGGAGTGGAGCCTCGCCGAGCTGGCCGCCGCCTACGCCTACCCGGAGCCCGCGCAGGGTGCCCCGCGGCCGTGGCTGCGGGCCAACATGGTCTCCTCCCTCGACGGCGCCGCCCAGCACGAGGGCCGCTCCCAGCCCATCTCCAGCGCCGCCGACATGCGGATCTTCGGCACCCTGCGGGCGCTCGCGGACGTCGTGCTGGTGGGCGCGGAGACGGTACGGCAGGAGGGGTACCGCCCCGCCCGCGTGCGGACCGAGTTCGCCGCGGTCCGCGAGGCCGCCGGGCAGGGTCCGGTCCCGGCGATCGCGATCGTCACCGCGAGCCTGGAGCTGGACTTCTCGCTGCCGCTGTTCACCTCGCCCCTGGTGCCCACGCTGCTCCTGACCGGGGCCGCAGCCGCCCCCGACCGGATCGCCGCCGCCGAGCGGGCCGGCGCGCGGGTGCTGGTCGCCGGCGAGGGCATGGGCGTGGAGCCCGCCCGGGCGGTCCAGGCCCTGGCCGGGCTCGGCCACACCCGGCTGCTCACCGAGGGCGGCCCCCGGCTGCTCGGCCAGCTGATCGCCGCGGAGGTGCTGGACGAGCTGTGCCTGACCCTGTCGCCGACGCTCACCGCGGGCAGCGCCCAGCGCATCGCCGGGGGGCCGTCGGTCGCCGTGCCGCACCGGTTCGCCCTCACGTCCCTGCTGGAGGAGGACGGATTCCTGTTCGGTCGTTACCGTCGGTCCTGACACCGGCGGAATCTACCGTTCCGGTTAGTTTCCGGCGGACGGACCCAGTCCGGCAGTACCCGTGCGATCACGGGGAAGGATGGTTTCCGCAGGGGCCCTGCCGGGCCCTCCAAGGAGAAGAGGCGCCTGGTGTTCACAAGCGTTCTGATGATCGAGAAGGCCCTGACGTCCGCCGACGTCGAGTTCGTCACCACCTTGCACGGGGACGAGCCCGTCGCCTTCCACGTCCTGCTGCAGCCGCGCGGCGATCAGGCGGACCGGCTGCTGCGGGCCATCGACGACATCGCGCTCGGCGAACTCGACGAGGCGGTGCGCGAGCGGGAGACGCCGGAGGGGCAGGAGGCGCGCAGCGTGGGACAGCAGGCCCTGGACGTGTCCCTCCGGGCGTTGCGCTCCGCGGGGAGCGCGGCGGAGGGGCGGCTCGTCGAGGACCATCCGCTGGACGCGCTGAAGTCGCTGGTCGCGGAGGTGGGGGCGGACGAGGTGATCGTGCTCACCGACCCGCACTACGTCGAGGAGTTCTTCCACCGGGACTGGGCCTCGCGGGCGCGGCACAAGGTCGGGGTGCCGGTACTGAAGCTGTTCTCGCACAGCAAGGCGTAGCCGCTCCGCCGGGTCGGCCCCGCGGCCCCTGGGCCGGCTGCCCCCCGCCCCTTGCAGGGCGACAGGTGCTTGAGCGCATAGGCTAGGCCTGCTTTCCGCTCGTACCGTCTCTGGGGAGAAACGCATGGCACCCGGCCTTCCTACCGCCATGGACCGACCGCACTTCATCGGCATCGGCGGCGCCGGGATGTCGGGCATCGCCAAGATCCTCGCGCAGCGCGGGGCGAAGGTGGCCGGCAGCGACGCCAAGGATTCGGCGACCGCCGAGGCCCTCCGGGCCCTGGGCGCGACCGTGCACATCGGGCACGCCGCCGAGCACCTCGCCGACGACGCGAGCTGTGTCGTGGTGTCGTCGGCGATCCGCGAGGACAACCCCGAGCTGGCCCGCGCCGCCGAGCTGGGCATCCCGGTCGTGCACCGCTCCGACGCGCTGGCCGCGCTGATGGAGGGGCTGCGGCCGATCGCCGTGGCCGGCACCCACGGCAAGACCACGACCACCTCCATGCTGGCCGTCTCGCTGACCGAGCTGGGCCTGGAGCCGTCGTACGCCATCGGCGGCGACCTGGACGCGCCCGGCTCCAACGCGCTGCACGGCGAGGGCGACATCTTCGTCGCCGAGGCGGACGAGTCGGACCGCAGCTTCCACAAGTACGCGCCCGAGGTCGCCATCGTCCTCAACGTCGAGCTGGACCACCACGCCAACTACGCCTCGATGGACGAGATCTACGAGTCCTTCGAGACGTTCGTCGGCCGCGTCACCGCGGGCGGCACCCTGGTCGTCTCCGCCGACCACGAGGGCGCCCGGGAGCTGACCCGGCGCGTCGCCGGGCGCGAGGTGCGGGTGGTGACGTACGGCGAGGCCGAGGACGCCGACGTCCGCGTGCTGTCGATCGTCCCGCAGGGGCTCAAGAGCCAGGTCACCGCGGTGCTCGACGGCCAGGAGCTGACCTTCGCCGTCTCCGTGCCCGGCCGGCACTACGCCCTCAACGCCGTCGCCGCGCTCGCCGCCGGTGCCGCCCTCGGCGTCCCGGCCGCGGAACTGGCGCCCGCACTCGCCGCCTACACCGGCGTCAAGCGGCGCCTCCAGCTCAAGGGCGAGGCGGCCGGCGTCCAGGTCATCGACTCCTACGCCCACCACCCCACCGAGATGACCGCCGACCTGGAGGCCATGCGCGCCGCCGCCGGCGACGCCCGCATCCTCGTCGTCTTCCAGCCGCACCTGTTCTCCCGCACCCAGGAACTGGGCAAGGAGATGGGGCAGGCGCTGGCCCTCGCCGACGCCTCGGTGGTGCTCGACATCTACCCGGCCCGCGAGGACCCGATCCCCGGGGTGACCAGCGAGCTGATCATCGAGGCCGCGCACGCGGCCGGCGCCGGCGTCACCGCCGTGCACGACAAGGCGGAGATCCCCGCGGTGATCGCGGGAATGGCGAAGCCCGGTGATCTCGTTCTCACCATGGGCGCGGGTGATGTGACCGACCTGGGCCCGCTGATCCTGGACCGCCTGTCGCAGTAAAGGGGCTGAGAGCTGATGTCGTACGACGTCGAGAAGCCGGACGAGCAGTGGCGCGCGGAGCTGACCCCGGCCGAGTACGCCGTGCTGCGCCAGGCCGCCACCGAGCCGGCCTTCACCGGTGAGTACACGGACACCAAGACCAGGGGTGTGTACTCCTGCCGGGCCTGTGGCGCCGACCTGTTCACCTCCGACACCAAGTTCGAGTCGCACTGCGGCTGGCCGTCCTTCTTCGACCCGAAGGACACCGACGCCGTGGAGCTGGTGGAGGACCGGTCCCACGGCATGGTCCGCACCGAGGTGCGCTGCGCCCGCTGCGGCTCCCACCTCGGGCACGTCTTCGCCGGCGAGGGCTACCCGACCCCCACCGACCAGCGGTACTGCATCAACTCGATCTCCCTGCGGCTGGTCCCCGAGGAGAGCTGAGCCGCATCCGCGGGACTGCCGGGGCGGCCGGGGCTGATGCCCGGGTCGTCCCGGTTTGAGACTCTGTGAGGGTGTGGGGTGTGGCGCGGTGGATCCGGTCCTCCCGCCGGCCGCCGCCCGTCGACGCCGGCGGCCACGGCGAGGCCGGACGGCTGAGCGTCCTGCGCGAGGCCCTGGCCGGGATCGGTACGACCCTCGACGCGGCCACCACCCGCACCGAGCTGACCCGGGCCGCCGTACGGCTGGCCGGCGGAGCCGCCGCCGTGCTGCACCGCACCGGGGACGCCGTCGGCGGGTACGAGGCGATCACCGGGGACGCCGCGCTGCTGCCCGACGCCCGGTGGGCCGCCGCGGCGGCCCGGGAGACGGACCTGCCGGCCGTCGGCGCGGGCCGGACGTCCGGACCGGAGCACCCCGGTGCGGTCGTCGCCGCCCCGCTGACCAGCGGGGACGGGGTGTACGGCGTCCTGGTGTGGGCGCGGGCCGGCGCACCGCCGCGGCGTGCCGAGGCCGAGCTGCTCGCCCTCCTCGCCGAGCGCGCCGCCTCCCACCTCCGGCACGCCCACGCCCACGAGCAGGTCAGCCGCACCGCCGGCGATCTGCAGCGGGCCCTGCTCGCCGAACCCGGCCGGCCGCACCCCAACCTGGACGTCGCGGTCCGCTATCTGCCGGTGGGAAGCAGTGCCCTGGTCGGCGGCGACTGGTGCGAGACCGTACGGCTGCACTTCGGCCGGACCCTGCTGGTCGTCGGGGACGTCATGGGGCACGGCCTGGAATCCGCCGTCGACATGAGCGCCTACCGCTCCTCCCTGCGCTCCGTCGCCTCCGCCGACCTCCCCCCGCACCGGGTGCTGCGGCAGCTGGACGACCTCGCCTCCGGGGAGGCCGACCGCAGACCCGCCACCTGTCTGCTCGCCCGCGTCGACCCCCACCGCAGCCAGGTCACCCTGGCCAGCGCCGGCCATCTGCCGCCCGCCCTCATCGACCGGGACGGCGCCACCGGGGTACTGACCGTGCCGGTCGGGCCGCCGCTGGGCACCGGACTCGGCGGGTACGAGTCGGCCACCCACCGGCTGGCGCCCGGCGAGACGCTGGTGCTGTTCACCGACGGGCTCGTGGAGCGCCGCGGCGAGGACATCGACCGCTCCCTGGCCCGGCTGGCCGCCCTGCGCTTCGCTGCCGGGGACGCCCTCGACGCCGTCCTGGACACCATCCTCGCCCGCCTGGACGCCCGGCACGCCGAGGACGACGTCGCCGTCCTCGCCGCCCGCCCACACCCACGGCCCGGGGCGCCGGCCGGCTGAGGCGGTTCGGGGGGGCAGGCGCCGGATGGCGGCGGCCGGCTGAGGCGGCCGGCAGTTCAGGCGCCGGCGTGGACCAGTGCGGCCCAGGTCCAGGGGTGGTCGGGGTCGGCTGTGCGCAGTGCGCGGACTGTGTGGTGCAGGGTGAGTGCGGCGGGCAGGGGGGCGGGGTCCGGCCTGCGGTGGATGGCGGTGGCCGGCTGGGGCGGGTCGGGGGGTCAGGCGCCGGCGTGGACCAGTGCGGCCCAGGTCCAGGGGTGGTCGGGGTCGGCCGTGCGCAGTGCGCGGACCGTGTGGTGCAGGGCGAGTGCCGCGGGCAGCGGGGCCGGGTCCGGCAGGGCCGGGGCCAGTCTGCGGTGGAAGGCGGCGGCGGCCTCGGCGGCGAAGGCGTCCCCGACCTCCCAGAGCGTGGCCACCGACTGCGTGTAGCCCGCCACCTGAAAGACCGAGGCCAGGTGGATGACC
The DNA here is from genome assembly GCF_040645015.1 of Streptomyces sp. NPDC046881. Taxonomy (NCBI): domain Bacteria; kingdom Bacillati; phylum Actinomycetota; class Actinomycetes; order Kitasatosporales; family Streptomycetaceae; genus Streptomyces; species Streptomyces sp. NPDC046881. The sequence goes on from NZ_JBEYXJ010000003.1 coordinate 30,138, forward strand.
TCGTCGACGAAGGCGGGTGAGGCACTCCCGCGGGCCGTCCCGCACGCCGACAGATACGCCAGCTCCGCCGACTCCAGATGCAGCTCGGCGATCTCCCCCACACAGAGGTCGCCGTCGGCGAGCAGCAGCCGGCCCGCCGCGGCGTCCTCGGGGTCGCTGCCGGCATGGCAGGCGAAGTGCACCACCGCCGCGCCCGGCAGCGCTCCGCACACCGCCGCCCGGGTGGCGTCCGGCCCGACCAGCCGGTCACCGCCGCTCGCCGCGACCGCCTCCCCGGCCTCGGCCACCGTCCGCGCCAGCGGCGCCTGCCCCGGCGTCTGGGGCATCGCCACCGCCAGCACACCCCGCCGGCCCGGCGCCGCCCGCCGGCGGGCCCGGCTGTACAGCAGGGCGCGCAGCGTCGGCGTGTAGGAGGAGGCCACCCGGTCCAGGACGGCCGCCCCCGCGGGCGCACCCGGACCGTGGTGCCCGGCGGCGTGCAGCGGGAAGGAGTTGAGCACTCCGGACGGCGACCACCACAGCCGGGGCCACGCCTCGCCCGGGGCGGGCGGCCCGGTGAACCCCAGGGCGTCCAGGACCGGTTCGGCCAGGACGTCCCACAGCCAGGCCAGCGTGCCGGTGAAGATCTCCCGCGCCGACTCGAACAGCGGATCGCGCGGGCCGGCCGTGAGCGCGCCGACGGCCAGCCGGAAGGACTCCGCCTGCGCGGCGAGCCCGGCCGCGTCCAGTCCGGGCAGCGGCACCGGTAGCACCCCGTCGGGCCGCAGCACCAGCGCGTCGCAACGGCGCGGATGGACGTTGACGCTCACCACCGGGCCCTCGGCGGCGGCCGGCCGCAGATCGTCCAGACCGAGCGGCAGCGGCGTCAGGAACCGCTGGAAGTCCGGGCGCTGCTGGAGTTCGGTGACGAGCCGGGCCGCGTGCTCCGCGGCGGCGCGCTGCTCGGCCACCTCCTCCGGGCCGGGCCAGCGGCCGGGCTCCGCGCTCCGGCGCAGCGCGCGCAGCCGGTCCAGAGCGGACCGCAACCGGGCGTGCAGGCCGGCGTCGGCGCCCTCCAGGACGGACAGTTCACGGCGGGCGTTGAGCGCCGTGGACAGCAGGTGCGCCCGGCCGTCCTCCAGCGTCTCCAGGGCGTCCACCGGGTCGTGCCGGTCCAGCGCCTGGGCGGCACCGTCGCAGGCGAGCCGGATGATCAGGCTGGGCGAGCGTCCCTCGCCGGCCGGTTCGGCCTCCAGCAGCCGCCCGCGCCGCACGCGGTGCTGCGCGGCGGAGGCCCACTGCTGCACCAGCAGGGCGGTGCGCACGTCCGGTGCGCCGGTTGCGGTCAGCTCCCGGGCCAGCGCCTCGGCCTCCGTGTAGTCGGCCTCCTCCGACCACAGCCCGTGCCGGGTGAACAGGTGCATGGCCAGCGTGGTGCGGGTGTCGTCGTACTCCCGGGTGCCCGGCGCGAGCCGGGGCAGCCTGCGGCGGGCGCCGCGGACCCCGTCCTCCAGGGCCTGGACGTGGTCGAACGGCGAGTCGTGCGCGAACGCCAGCGCCGCGTGCCCGGCGAAGAGCTCCGGGCTGAGGCCCATGTCCGTCATCATCAGCGGCAGTTCCTCGTACAGCTCGCGCAGCAGCGGCAGCGTCTCGCGCATCCGCTCCAGCCGGGCCGCGGTTTCCCCCTCGGCGTGCAGGGCCGACATCACGAGCAGGGTGGCGCGCCCGGTGCGCAGCAGGCGGTGTTCGCGGGAGTCCGGGGGAGCCGCGGCGAGCAGCCGGTCGTAGACGCCGAGGATCTCGTCGAGGGCCCGGGTGTCGACCGGTTCCCGCGGCTCCGGCTCGGCGGTGGTGCCCCGCAGGAGGTCGGTGACGGCCCGCGCGCGTTCGGCCTCCGGCATCCTGGCGAGGCGCTGGAGCTCCAGGTGCAGGGCCTGGTCGAAGATGTCGCCCAGGGAACTGCGCCCGGGGTGGCCGAGGATCAGCTTGCCGAAGTCCATCAGTTCCTGGCCGCGCCCGCTGCCGCCGCCCTGCGGGCCCATCCCGAGCAGGCCCAGCACGGCGGCGATGGGGTGGCTGTCGTCCTCCCCGGACATCGCCGCGTGCACGATGGCGTCGATGGCGTCCGCGTCGGCCTGCAGCTCGGGGGTGAGGCCGGTCCGGGCGGGCGGTTCGTCCGGACCGAGGGTGTCCGCGCGCAGCCGCGCCGCGGTCTCGCCGATCAGCCGGGACTCCCCGGTGAACACCGGGTCGGCCGCGGCGAGCAGTCCGAACCCTTCCTCGGGCCGTCCGGCGGCCATCAGGTGGGTCGCCAGCCGCAGCCGTACGTCCTCCCGCTCGGGGTGGCCCGCGGGGGTGAGGTCGAGCAGCCGGCGCAGCGCGTCGGCGGCGTCCGCGGCGAGTTCGGCCGCGCGGTCCGGGGCGGCCCGGGACAGGCCGATCAGCGCGGCCTGCGCCAGCCGGTCCAGGTGGGAGCGGACCGCCGCCTCGTCCTCGGCCGGGGTGAGGTCGAGCGCGCGGCGCAGCGCGGTGACGGCCTCCGCCCGCACCTGCGGTGACATGTCCTCGTCCCGCTCGGCGTCCGCCGCGCGCAGGGTGAGGACGTAGCCGAGGTCGGAGTGCATCTGCGCCGCGTTGCCGTCGGCCGGGCCGGCGCCGCGGGTCGCCGCCCGCAGCAGCTCGATCACCTCGGGCAGCCGGGTACGGTCCTGGGTCCTGGCCGCGGTGGCCAGCAGCGCGAGGGCGAGGCCGTTGGCGCAGCGGACGTGGTTGTCGTGGTCCGGGGGAGTGGCCGCCAACGCCGTACGGAACACCCGGACCGCCTCGTCGAGACGGTCGGGGGCGGGGTCGCCGGGCGCGTCGCTGAGGATCAGCAGGGCGTAGCCGAGGTTGCAGCCGGCCACCGCCCGGTCGGGTCCCCCGGCCGCCAGGTGCGGCAGGGCGCCGCGGGTCAGCACCGCGCACGCCTCCAGCGCCTCCGGCCAGGTCCGGCCTAGGCCCAGCTCCAGCAGCAGGTAGCCGACGTTGACCAGGGCGGCGGCGTGCTCCCGCACGACGGCCTCGGGATCCTCGGGCCGGCCGGTGCCGAGCAGCGCGTCGAGCCCGGCGCGCAGCGGCGGCGGCAGCGGGTCCGGGGTGTCCGGCAGGTGGCAGTGGAACGGGGCGAGCAGCAGCAGACCCATCCGGGCGTCCGCCTCCCCGCCGCGGACCAGCAGGGTGACGCCGAGCGTGTACGCCACCTCCGGGTCCACGGCGGGACCGCCGTCCGGCTCGGCGAGCACCAGGTGGCGTAACAGCGCGTCGGCCTCGGCGAGCGCATCCCCGGTCAGCAGCACGGCGGTACCCTCCGGCCCCCCGAGCCGGTCGAGCCGCTCCCGCACCGCCCGCAGCAGCCGGTCGCGCCCGACGGGGTGGTCCTCACCGGTCCGCCGATCACGGCCACCCGGCCGCCCGCCGCCGGCCGGGGGGTATTCGCGGGGCTGCTGGTCGTCGCCGGCCGGTCGGCCGTCGTCGGTTCGCCGCTCGCCGGGGTCCTGTCGGTCGTCATTCACGTGCTGCTCCTTACCCATGCGCCGTTCCTCTCCGCCCGGAGCAGTCGGTTGCCGGTGGCGGGTGGTCCGCGTCGGTCTGCTGGCGTGGGCGGTCGGCCGGACGTGGCCGGCCGGGGCGTACTCGCGGGGCTGCTGGCGTGGCCGGCCGGGGGGTATTCGCGGGGCTGCTGGTCGTCGCCGGCCGGTCGGCCGTCGTCGGTTCGCCGCTCGCCGGGGTCCTGTCGGTCGTCCTTCACGTACCGCTCCTCACTCACGTACCGCGCTCCTCACCCACGCGCCGCCCCCCTCCCGCCCCCTCCCGCCCCACCCCGTCGTCATGGTCCGCGCTCCGCGTTGCCGGGGCGGTGCCCCGTGGGGTCGGGGGTGTCATCGGTGTCGGGCGCCCGCTCCCTTGCGGAAGCGTTCGGTGACCGTGTGGCCGAGGCCGGGCCGGACCGGGTGGGTCTCGTCGTCGAAGCGCTCGAACAGGTCCGGCAGGTGGACGTCCACGGCGGACTCCACCAACTCGGCGTACTCCTCGGCGCGTTCCCGGCCGCGCCGCCAGGCGACCAGGCCCGCGCCCGCCCCGGCCACGGCGGCCGGCCACCACACCGCGCCCAGCAGCACGTACAGCACCGCCCAGCCGCCGAGCCGCATCGCCTCGTCCAGCCGTTGCCGGGACTCCGCCAGCGGGAGCCGGGTGCTGTCCGGCAGGAGCAGCCACAACCGGGGCCAGGCGTCGGCGAGTTCGAGGCGGTAGTGCAGCCGTATCCGGATCGCGGGGGCGCGCAGCCGGTCCCCGGTCCAGGTCGGGCACTCCGGCCGGACCAGGGCCACCGCGTTCCGCTCGGCCTCCAGCCCGGCCGGCGTCGCGGTGGGCGGGGCCGCCCCGCAGGCCTCGTTCCGGTCGTCCCAGGCGCGCTGCCGGCGCTCGGTGAGCCGCCGGGCCAGCGGGTGCAGTGGGCGCGGCCAACTTCCCTGGAGCGCACGCTCGTACGGCACCGCCAGCGCGTCGGCGAGCAGCGCGGCGGCGAAGGACGCGGCCAGCACCCCGAGCAGCAGCACCGCCGTCCGGGTGGAGCCCGAGCCGGATCCGCCGGCGGTCAGCTCGCGCAGCCGGTGCCGCAGCAGCTCCAGGTCCGCCCAGTGCCGCTGGCCGAGGGTCAGCCCGGTGGCCGCGAGCGCGGTGAACACCAGACCCGGCAGCACCAGCACCGCCGCCCACCGCTCGGCCAGTTTCCGGCCGACGTCCGTGACGAGCCCCGTGAGCACCGGCCGCCCCGCTCAGCGCTCGGCGTCGAATCGCAGGGCCACGCCGAACACCTCGCACACCGGCAGCTCCTGGTCCGGCCGCCGTCGTTCGCGCCGGGCGCAGGCCCCGCGCGGGCAGACGTGCACCCCCGTCACCGTGTGCGGACCGGCGCCGGCGACGGCGGTCGGCAGGGACGAGCGGGTGTCCGTCCCGTCGCCGTCCGCCTCGTCGTCCTCGGCCAGCAGACCGAGCCGGGCCAGGTGGTCCGCGACCGGCTCACCGGCCCGGGCGGCCCGGACCGCCTGTTCGACGATCCGCCCGCGGGCCGCGCCGACCGGGCCCCGGTGCAGGCGACGCAGCAGTGGCAACTGACTGCACAGCAGAGCCAGTTGCTCGTCATGATCCTCAAGTGACGGCACGTCACCCATGGTAGGCGTCCGCCCCGCCGTGCGCTCGCCCGCCAAAGTACGGAAACACTCGCCGTCTAGACTCTCCCCGCACCAGCCCAGGATCGGTCGGCCCGAAGGGTACGCGGCGTTTTGATACGGATAGATGGAGTCACGAAGCGGTATCCCGACGGCACGGTCGCGGTCGACCGGCTGTCGCTGGAGATACCGGACCGCGCGATCACCGTCCTCGTCGGGCCCTCCGGCTGCGGCAAGACGACGACCCTGCGGATGATCAACCGGATGGTGGAGCCCACCGAGGGCAGCATCCTCCTCGACGGCCGGGACATCAGGCAGCAGCCGGTCAACACGCTGCGCCGGTCCATGGGGTACGTCATCCAGAACGCCGGTCTCTTCCAGCACCGCACCATCCTCGACAACATCGCCACCGTGCCCCGCCTGCTCGGCTGGACCAAGCAGAAGGCCCGGGCCCGGGCCGCCGAGCTGATGGAACGGGTCGGGCTCGACACGGCGCTGGCCAAGCGGTACCCGTACCAGCTCTCCGGCGGCCAGCAGCAGCGCGTCGGCGTGGCCCGCGCCCTCGCCGCCGACCCGCCGGTGCTGCTGATGGACGAGCCCTTCTCCGCCGTCGACCCCATCGTCCGCAAGGGCCTCCAGGACGAACTCCTGCGCATCCAGGACGAGCTGGGCAAGACCATCGTCTTCGTCACCCACGACATCGACGAGGCGATCAAACTGGGCACCAAGGTCGCCGTGCTGCGCACCGGCGGCCGGCTCGCCCAGTTCGCCCCGCCCGCCGAACTGCTGAGCGCGCCCGCCGACTCCTTCGTGGAGGACTTCCTCGGCGCCGACCGCGGCATCCGCCGGCTCTCCTTCTTCCCCGCCACGGGACTGGAGCTGCAGACCGCGCCCATCGTCGCGGCCGACGCCGGCGCCGAGCAGCTCGCCTCCCGGGCCACCGCCCCCTACCTCCTCGTCACCGACCCGGACGGCAGGCCGCTCGGCTGGAGCGAGCCGGACCGGCTCACCCCCGGCGCCGTCGACCGGGACCGGCTGCTGGACTTCGGGCGGCCCTTCGTGCCCGGCACCGACTCGCTGCGCACCGCGCTGGACGGCGCCGTGCTCTCCCCGACCGGCTGGGCGGTCGCCGTGGACGGCGAGGGACGCGCCGTCGGCGTCGTCTCCCAGCAGGTCATCGGCGAGGCCATCCGCGCCGCCCACAGCCGGGTGGCCGAGCAGGCCGCCGAGCAGGCCGACGTGAAGGCCGTGCGATGAGCGGCTTCTTCGACCTCCCGAGCGACCTCCAGCACAGCTACCTCGGCCTCGTCGGGCTGCACCTGCGCGAGGCCCTGCTGCCGGTGCTGGCCGGGCTGCTCGTCTCGCTGCCCGTCGCCCAGCTGTGCGTGCGGTTCCGCTGGATCTACCCGCCCGTCCTCGGCATCACCACCGTGCTCTACGCCATCCCCTCGCTCGCCTTCTTCGTCGTCCTCATCGACTACTTCGGGCAGAGCGAGACCACGGTGATGATCCCGCTCGCCCTCTACAGCCTGGTGGTGCTGGTCCCGGCCATCGTGGACGGCGTCCGCTCGGTGCCGCCGGAGACCCTGGCCGCCGCGCAGGCCATGGGCCTCGGACCCGTACGCCGGTACTTCCAGGTCCAGTTGCCCATCGCCGTACCCGCCATCATCGCCGGCCTCAGGGTGGCGGCCGTGTCCAGCATCTCCCTGGTCAGCGTCGGCATGCTCATCGGCAACCAGGGCGCCCTCGGCAACATGCTCTGGAACGCCCAGACCTACCACCGGCCCGCCCTGGCCGTGAACTCGGTGCTGACCATCGGGGTGCTGGGCGTCCTCGTCGACGCCGCGCTGGTCCTCGTACGCCTCCTGCTCACCCCGTGGATGCCGCGCAAGGGGGCCACCCGGTGAACGTCCTGGACTTCGCGCAGGCCTTCTTCAGCGACGGTGCCCACTGGCACGGCTACGACGGCATCCCCACCCGGTTCGCCGAGCACATCCAGTACTCGCTGGAAGCCCTGCTGTTCGCCGCCGCGATCGGGCTGCCCGTCGGCCTGCTCACCGGCCACTACGGCCGCGGCGGCAACGCCCTCGCGCTCGTCGCCACCGCCGGCCGGGCGCTGCCCAGCTTCGGCCTGCTGGTGCTGATGTTCATCTGGCTCGGCCTCGGCATGCTGCCGGTGATGATCCCGCTGGTGGTGCTCGCCGTACCGCCGATCCTGGTCACCACCTACGAGGCGATCCGCTCCGTCGACCCCTCCCCGGTCGACGCGGCCCGGGGCATGGGGATGTCCGAGGCGCGCGTGCTGCTCCGGGTCGAGGTGCCGGTCGCGCTCCCGCTGATCCTGAGCGGCCTGCGCACCGCGGCCATCCAGATCGTCTCCACCGCCACCATCGCCGCCTACGTCAGCTTCGGCGGCCTCGGCCGGTACATCATCGACGGCCTCTACCAGAGGGACTACGAGAAGGTCATCGGCGGCGCCACCCTCGTCGCCGGTCTCGCCCTCGCGACCCTCGCCGTGTTCTGGGCGGCCGCCCGGCTCACCGTGTCGCCGGGGGTACGCCGCAGCGGCTGACGGTCACCGCTCGGTGCGGGCCAGCGCCAGTTCGAGTACGACGAGCAGCGCGTCCCGCACCGAGCCCCGCTCCCGGGCGTCGAACACCACCACCGGCACCCCGGCGGAGACGTCCAGCGCCCAGCGGACCTCGTCCAGGGAGTGTTCCACCCGCCCGTCGAAGGCGTTCACGGCGACGGCGAACGGGATGCCCTTGTGCTCGAAGTAGTCGACGGCCGCGTAGCAGTCGTCCAGCCGGCGGGTGTCGACGATGACCAGCCCGCCGACCGCGCCCTCCACGATGTCGTCCCACATGAACCCGAACCGCTCCTGCCCGGGCGTGCCGAACAGGTACAGCTTCAGCGTCGGGTCGATGGTGAGGCAGCCGAAGTCCATCGCCACGGTCGTCGTGGTCTTGCGCGGGGTGTGCGTGAGGTCGTCCACACCGGCCGCGACCTCGGTGATCGACGCCTCCGTGGTCAGCGGCTCGATCTCCGAGATCGCGCCGACGGCCGTGGTCTTGCCCACGCCGAAACCGCCCGCGATCACCATCTTGACCGGCAGCGGCGGCCGTACGGCCCCCGGCGCGGCCGGGCCCCGGCCCAGGAGCGGTTCAGTCGGTGTCACTCGGTACCCCTCGGGAGTCGGGGACGGCCCGCAGGCCGTCGATAACCCTGCGCAGGACGGACGCGTCACGGGTGGCCTCGGCGTCCGGTACGTACACCGCCAGCCGGCCCTCCTCGCGCAGGTCCTCGGCCAGGACACGGACCACGTTCAGATGCAGCCGCAGCCGGGCCGCGAGTTCCGCGATCGACTGCGGCAGCCGGCAGGCGGCCACGATGTCGTGCTGCTCGAAGGAGAGCCGGCCGAGCGCGTCGAGACCGTCGACGGTGGCGACCACCTGGGTCTCCACGGGCAGCGCCCGGCCGGAGGCGGCGTCCGCCACCCGGCCGGCGGTGACCAGGTACGGCCGTACGGCGGGGGCGGGGCCGACCGGGTCCGGGCCCGGCGGCGGGATGCCGTCCGCCATGGGAGGGTTCTCCTTCTCAGCGGGACGACGCCGCGCCGACGCTGTTCTTCAGCTCCAGCACGAGCTGCGGGCTGAGCGCGGCACCGGCGCGGTTGGCGAACAGCGTCATCTCGTAGGCGATGTTGCCGAGCTTCGCCTCCTTGTCGGTGACGACACCGAGCACGGCACCGCTGCCGAGCGCGGAGACGATGACGTGTCCGCCCTCCAGATCGATGATGACCTTGTTCAGGCCGCCCAGCCCGTAGTTGCCGGAGGCGCCCGCGGCCAGGCTGGTGATGCCGGACACGATGGCCGCGAGCCGCTCGGAGTCGGCGTGCTCACGCAGCTGCGACACCGCGATCAGCAGACCGTCGGAGGACACGGCGATCGCGTCGACGACGCCGGCGGTCTCGGTGGCGAATCGGTTCAGCAGCCAGGTGAAGTCGGCCGCGGCGGCCCGCAGATCGGCCGGCGCGCTGCCGCCCGTCGGGCTGTCACCTGTCGACGTGCTCACTGCTCGGCTCCTTCCGGAAGGTGGTTCGGGTGGTGGTGCGGGTGGGTGGGGCCGGCGGTGCCGTCCGGGCGGGGGGAGCCACCCGTGCCGGCGTCCCGACGGGCGCGTTCCACGGCCTGCTCGAACTCCTCCAGCTCGCTGCGGACGGCCTCCGCGTCCAGCGGCCGCACGGTCTGCGGCACGGTCGGCGCGGCACCGGCGGTGGCCTGCAGCGTGGCCCCGCGCACGCGGCGCCGCAGGGGGCGGCCGGTGGCGGAGGCTGGGGGTACGGCGGGCTGGACCTCGCCCGGAGCCGAGGGGGACCCGGGGGCGTCCGGGGCCTGACGGGGAATCCGGCGGGGCAGCGGACCGCCGTGCCCGGCACGGGCGTGCTGGTCACGGGCGGTACCGTCGGCCGGCGCCTTGGCGGGGGCGGTGTCCGGGGCTGGTGCGTGGGGGGTGTCCGGGGTCGGCGGGTGGGTGGTGTCCGCGGCTGGCGTGTGGGTGGTGCTCTGTGCCGGTGTGCGGGTGGTGTCCTGTGCCGGCGTGTGGGTGGTGCCCTGTGCCGGATTGCGGGTGGTGTCCTGTGCCGGCGGCAGTGTGGCTGGTGCTGGTGCCGGTGCCCGTGCCGGGCCAGCCGGTCCGGGGGACGGTGCCGCGGTGACCGGAGTTCCCGCCCTCGCCCCCGTGCTCGGCGGCAGCAGCAGCGAGGCCGGCAGGGTCACCTCCGCCGTCACACCACCGCCCGGCGTCCGGGTCAGCTCGACCCCGATCTCCCAGCGGCGCGCCAGCGCACCCACCACGAACAGGCCCAGCACCTTCGTCGGCACCAGGTCCAGGCGTTCGCGGCGGATCAGCCGGGCGTTCTCCTCGGCGAGCCGCTCGGCGCTCATGCCGAGGCCGTGGTCGGTGATCACGACGTGCGTGCCCTCGGCGCCGGCGCGGACGGTGACCTCGACCGGGCTGCCGTCGGGCGAGAACGACACCGCGTTCTCCAGGAGTTCGGCCACCATCAGCGTGAGGTCGCCGATGACGTCCGGCTCGACCAGGGCGTCCGACGCGGCGTACAGCCGTACCCGCTGATAGCCCTCGATCTGCCCGAGCGCGGCCCGGACCACGGTGGACAGCGCGGTCGGCCCCGCGTCCAGCACGGCCTCGCGGATGCCGGCCAGCAGCATCAGGCTGTCGGCGTTGCGGCGCAGTCGTACGGCGATGTGGTCGATGGAGTAGAGCCGTTCCAGCAGCGCCGGGTCGGTCTCCCCGCGCTCCACCGCGTCGATCAGCGCGAGCTGCCGGGTGGTCAGGTTGCTGACCCGTCGGCCGACGTTGCCGAACATCTCGGCGGTGTTGCGGCGGCTGAGCACCTGGCGTTCCAGCAGCGCGGCCGCGGTGGTCTGCACCCGGTTGAAGGCCGTCGCCAGGTCGCCGATCTCGTCGCGGGCCGTGACCGGCATGTCCCGCAGCCGGGGCGGCCCGTCGTCCTCGGCGTCGTCGTCGGCCACCCGGGCCAGTTCGCGCCCCGCGACCTCGGCGACCTCCCGTGCCGCGCCGGTGAGCGCCTGTACGGGCCGGATCACCGAACGGCGCACCAGCACCGCGAAGGCGAGCCACAGCGCGAAGGCGATCAGCGCGCCGCTCAGCAGCAGACCGGCCCGCCAGCGGGCGGAGTCGGCGGCCGCGTCGGCCCGGTCGGCGATCTGGCCGATCAGCGCGGTGGTGATCTTCAGCCGGGCGGCGGCCTGTTCGGGGTAGGCGGGGTAGTCGGCCAGCGCGTCCTGCACCGCCCGCCGCAGCGCCGCCTGGTCGTCCGTCTGCAACCGGCTCACGCCGACCTGGAGTTCGGCGTAGGCCTCGGCGATCTCACGCTGCGGTCGGGAGTGTTCGATGCCGGAGAGCCGTTCGGCCTGCGCCTCGGTGGCGAACCGGCCGAAGCGCCCGGCCTGGTGGGTGTAGAGGTCGTAGGCGCCGACCGCGTTGGTGAACTCGATCAGCGCGTTGGTGTCGCCCGTGGTGGCGGCGAACACGTTGGTCTCGAAGGCGCCGTGGGCGGCGTCCGCGCGCAGCAGGGAGTCCAGCAGACTGCCGGTGAAGGTCTCGGCGAGGTCGGCGTTGCGGTCGAGTCCGAGACCGTCGATCAGGCCCTGGGCGGCACCCGCGTAGGCCGGGTCGATGTTGTCGGCGGGCAGGTACGACTGCTCCACCGAGGTGCGCAGGCTGCTCAGGCCCTCGACGCCGCGCAGGGCCTGCGCCTCGCTCTGCGGCAGCCGGTCACCGAAGGCCCCGCGCACCTTGGTCACCTGGGAGTCGACCGCGTGCTGGGCCGCGCGGTAGCCGGCCGTCGACGGGTGCGCGTCCCCGGACTCGTAGCGCGTCGAGAGCAGGATGGCCTGCTGGTGCTCGGCCTCCACCCGGTCCACCAGCCGCGCCACCTGCGCGCTGTCCCGTACCAGCCGGGCCGCGGCGGACGCGCTGGACGACTGCTGCACCAGGTCGGTGATGAGGTAGGCGAGCAGGCCGGCGATGACCGCGAGGGGGATGCCGACGAGCAGGTTGAGCTTGCGCCGGAAGGGCCAGCGGTCGGCGAATGCGCGTGCTCCGCCCCGGACGGGGGCGTGCCGGGCGGGCGCGTCCACCTCGTTCGTGGACACCGGGCCTCCTTCGTGGGTGTCTTGTCCGGGAGGGACATCGCTCTCGGACCCCCGGACGTGGAGGGCCTCGTCGCCCTCGAAACGCCTGCGTTCACGACACCGAAGCGGGCCCCGCGCACCGCTGTGGTCGATACCAACGGGGCGAGACTACAGGCCCGTTGAGGGAACGATCAGCTCACCTTTCATCAAGAATCCGTTACGAAGAGGCTGCTCTCCGTGCACAAGCAGTCGCGGATCGAGGCCAATCGGTGATCTGCGGGCCTTGACTGACGGAGAACCGGCTGGATTGGATCGACGGGTGACTTACACGACCCACATCAGCAGGTCCATCCGGAGGAACCGAGGCGCGGCGGTGGTCGCCCTCGTGGCGGCAACGGCTCTGCTGGCGGGCTGTTCCTCCAAGGACGACAACGGCGGCAACCCCCTTACGGAGGGCAAGGCGAGCGGCGACAGCGTCGTCGTCGGATCCAACAACTTCCCTGAGAGCACCCTGCTCGCCGACATCTACGGCGAGGCTCTCAAGGCCAAGGGGATCAAGGTCACGTACAAGCCGAACATCGGCAGCCGCGAGACCACCTACGGTCTGATCAAGAACGGTTCCCTCTCGGTCCTGCCCGAGTACAACGGTGCGCTGCTGGCCTATCTCGACCCGAAGGCCACCCCGAAGACCCTCGGTCAGACCACGGAGGACATCAACGCCAAGCTGGACTCCAAGCTCACGCTGCTCAACCCGGCGGCGGCGGAGAACAAGGACTCGGTCACGGTCAGCGCGGCCACCGCGAAGAAGTACCACCTCACCGAGAACTCCACCATCGCCGACCTGAAGGACATCGCCAAGGACCTGGTCATCGGCGCCTCGCCGGAGTTCCAGACCCGGCAGCAGGGCCTGGTCGGCCTGAAGTCCGTCTACGGCCTGGAGTTCAAGTCCTTCAAGGCGCTGGACGCGGGCGGCCCGCTCACGCTGGCGGCGCTGAAGAAGGACGCCGTGCAGGTCGCGGACCTCTTCACCACCGACGCGAACATCCCCAAGGAGAAGTTCGTCGTCCTGCAGGACCCGAAGAACCTCTTCGGGTTCGAGAACGTCCAGCCGCTCGTCTACAAGAGCGCGCTGTCCCAGAAGGGCGTCGACGCGCTCAACGCCGTCTCCGCCAAGCTCGACACCGAGACCCTGCTGAAGCTGGACACCCAGGTGCAGGTGGAGAACAAGGACCCGCTGGACGTCGCGCAGGCCTGGCTCAAGTCCGCCGGTCTCTCCTGACACCGACCGGCCCGACGACCCGCCGGAACGACCGGAACAACCAGAACGACTGAAACAACCGAACGACCGGAACGACCGGAAGGACTGGAACGACCGGACCGACCGTGGACACGCAGACGCGGGTGCCCCCGACCCCGGGGACACCCGCGTCCTGCTCGACGGCCGTGGCCTCACCCCGCCCGGTCGAAGCTGTCAGGGGCGCGCACGCCGGAGAACGGCCGGCGCGGGAGCTGCCCTCGCACCGCTCAGCAGCAACGCCCTCACCCTCGCCCCCGCCCGTCCCGGCCTTCTCCCACGCCGAGTTGTGAGTGGCACGCTGCCTCACCACGTCAGTTTTCCGCGTCCACGGTCCCGATGATGGAGGAAATCCACGCGTGTGCCGCTCCCGTTGGAGTTCGCCCGCCTCGCGCTCTCACGCTGACCGGTGACCGGGCCCGGCCCCGGTCCCGAAGCGTGAGAGGAGACCCCCCCATGGCCCTGGACCAGACCGAGGTCGTCACCCCGTACCGGTACCGCTGGCCCGCCCTGGCCGCCCTGCTGCTGGGCGAGGCGATGAACCTGCTGGACGCCACCGTCGTCCAGGTGGCCGCGCCCGCCATCCAGGCCGATCTCGGCGGACCCGTCTCGCAGGTGCAGTGGTTCGGCACCGCCTACACCCTGCCGTTCGCCGTGCTGCTGCTCACCGGTGGCCGGCTCGGCGACATCGCCGGCCGGCGCCGGATGGTCGTCCTCGGGGTCACCGTGTTCACGGTCGCGTCCGTGGCGTGCGCCCTGGCATCCTCGGCGGCCGTGCTGATCGGCTTCCGCGCGGTGCAGGGCGCGGCGGCGGCGCTGATCGTTCCGCAGACCATCGGCCTGATCAAGGCGATGTTCGCGGGGGAGGAGACGGCTAAGGCGCTGGGCTGCATCGGCCCGGTGATGGGGCTCGCCGCCGTCTGCGGTCCCGTCGTCGGCGGTGTGCTCACCCACGCCGACCTGTTCGGCTCCTCCTGGCGGGCCGCGTTCCTGCTGAACGTGCCGGTGGCCGCCGTGGTGCTGGCGCTCGCCCCGATGCTGCGGGAGAACCGGGCCCCGCACCGCCCCGCGCTGGACTGGCCGGGCACCGTCCTGGCCGCGCTCGGCACCGGGCTCGTCGTCTACCCGCTGACCGGCACGGACCTCGGACACCTTCCGCCGGTGGACCGGGCGTTGCCGGTGGCGGGACTGCTCGTCCTCGCCGTCTTCGCCGTCCAGCAGCGGCGCTCGGCCCGGCCGCTGCTGGAGCCCAGCCTGTTCGCGCGACGCGGCTTCCCGGCCGCCCTCGTCACCTCCACGGCCTTCTTCGCGGTGACCAACGGACTGTCGATGGTCGTCGTCCTCCAGCTGCAACTCGGCGCCCGCACCGGTGTGCTGGCGGCCGGCCTGAGCCTGCTGCCCTGGTCCGCCGGGCTCGCCGCCGCGTCCTGGCTGGCGGGTTCCCGGCTGGTACGACGGTACGGGCGCCGGGTGATGCCGTACGGGCTCGCCGTGCTGCTGGCCGGTCTGCTCGCCGCCGTCGGCGCCTACACAACAGCCGCTCCGGGCCACTACCCGACGGCGCTGCTGCCGGCCCTCGCCCTCATCGGCGCCGGCGCCGGTCTGTTCACCCCCGCCTTCTTCACCCTCGCCCTGCGGCCGCTGCGCCCGCACGAGATCGGCTCGGCGGCCGGCCTGCTCAACGCGGTCCAGCAACTCGGCGCCACGCTCGGCGTCGCCCTGCTCGGCAGCGTCTACCTCACCGCCAGCGACCTCGACGCGGCACGCACCGCCTGCTGGACGGCGACGGCCCTGATCGGCGTGGCCTGGACGGCGAGCGCACGCGTGGGGACGGCCGCTTCCTAGGCGGGTCGTCGGACAGGGCGGCTCTCGAACGGCCGGGTGGGCAGCCGGGAGCGCGGGCGGAGCCGCAGGACCGAGCGGCCCGAGCAGGGGGTGCCGCCTAGGCTCGCGGCACCCCCTGGGCAGGCGCCGCCCCCTGCCGCCGTACCCGTGCCAGAGGTGTCAGGGCCGGGCTCGCCGCCTTCAGGGTGCGCAGGACCGGGCTGGTCTCCAGGGTGTCGATCTCCCGCAGCCCCCCGAGCCGTCCGGTGAGATAGCGGTGCAGGTCGGCCGGGTCGCGGCACAGCGCCTGGGCGACCAGGTTCGTGGGGCCGGTGGTCGCCGCCACGAAGGCCAGCTCGTCGTGGGCGGCCAGGGCGAGCGCCACCGGCTCCAGGTCCGCCGGCCGCACCGACAGCCACAGCAGGGCCCGCGTGCGCACCCCGAAGAGCCCGGCGTCCACCTCGACGTCGAAGAACAGCGCGCCCGAGGCGCGCAGTCCGGCCAGCCGGCGGGCCACGGTACCGGGGGACCAGCCGGTGGCCCGGGCCAGCTCGCCCTGCCCCGCCCGGCCGTCCCGCTCCAGCTCGGCCAGCAGCGGCGCGTCCTCGGGCCCTGGTGGCCGTACGTCCCCGCGCGTCTCCCGGTACTCCAGGGCGGCCCGCTGCCGTGCGTCCAGGGCCTGGGCGCTGCGCCGCCAGTGGGCGGAGCCGCCCAGGTAGGTGTGGAGCAGGCAGTGCGCCGAGACGGCGGTGACACCGCCGGTGCGCGGGATGTCGTGCAGCAGGAGGGAGCCGGGGGAGGCGTCCTCGGCCGGGGCGTGGATCACCGCCGTGATCTCGGTGCCGCCGGAGGTGAGCTTCACCCAGGACGTGTCGGGCCGCCGCACCAGCGCCCCGGCGATGTCCTGCGCCGACCGGGCCGTCGCCGTCAGCCGGACCAGCCACTGGGCCCGGCCCGCCCGGTGCGGGTCGGGCAGGCCCACCACCCGCAGCCCCGCCTGGGTGCGCAGCCGACGGTAGCGGCGGGCCACGGTCTGCGCCGAGACCCCGAGGACGTCGGCGATCCTGCTGAACGGTGCCCGGCCGTCCAGGTGCAGGGCGTGGATGAGGGCACGGTCGAGGTCGTCGAGCATGCCCTCATCCTCGCGCGCTTCCGTGTGCTCAGAGGTCGAACTCGTGCGGCGGCAGGTCCAGCGTGTAGCACGCCTCGCGCACCACGGCCCGCTCGTCCTTGTCGAAGTCGCCGTCCGCGCCGCCGATGACGATGCCGATCTGGATGACGGCCCGCGCCTCGGCGGGCTTCTTCTTCGCCTTGGCGATCTCCTGAAGCACGCTCACCTTGCCGAAGGCGAAGTCCGTCGTCAGCTTGTCCAGGTTCTCCTCGAAGCGGCGGCGCAGGTCGTCCGCCGGGAAGTTCTGCAACACCTCGTTGGTGGAGATGAGCTGGGCCACCCGCTGCCGCTCCGACGGATCCACCGTCCCGTCGGCGGCGGCCACGAGCGCGCACATCGCCATGCTCGCATCGCGGAACGCTCCGCTCTTCAGGTCGTTCTTCTTCGCCACCAACTGGGTCTGCATCTGCGACGCGGACTCCTTGAAGCGGTCCCACAGGGCCATGTGCGCTCCTCGTACCGGCCGCCTGATGCTCCGACAGCATCCCGGCGGCGACTTCTACAACGACGTAGAACATAACTTCTACAGCAATGTAGAAACGAACGGGACGGCCGGGAAGTTCCCGAGATCTAGACTGAGTCCCCGGACACGGCGGACACAGCCGGACCACAGCGACGACGCAGCGGGAGGAAGGCGACAGTGGCGACAGCGCCCGGCACCGGCCACCAGGACCCCTCCGCCGACGTGCTCGCCGAGGCGGCCGCCGCCTTCGGACTGCTCGCCACGCCCGCCCGGCTGCACATCGTGTGGGTGCTGGCCCAGGGCGAGAGCGATGTGACCGGGCTCGCCGAGCGGGTCGGCGGTGCGCTGCCCGCCGTCAGCCAGCACCTGACCAAGCTCAAGCTCGCCGGACTCGTCCGCTCCCGCCGCGAGGGACGCCGCCAGGTGTACTTCGTCGACACCGCCGAACAGGCCGCCGTGGTCGAGGTCGTACGCCTCCTCGTGGGCCGGTTCGCCGAGCGGGACACCCCCGCCGCCGTCCCGGTCCGCCGGCTCCGTGGCCTCTGAGGCCCCGACCGGCACCGTGCTCCAGGAACTGCGGCGCCTGGAGACCGGCCCCCGCGGACTCACCGACGCCGAGGCCACCGCACGGCTCGCCGCCGTCGGCGAGAACATCCCGCCCCACCCGCACACCCCCTCCTGGCCGGTGCGCTGGGCGCGCGGCCTGCGCGACCCGTTCACCGCCGTCCTGCTGACCCTCGGTCTGGTCTCCGCGTGCGTCGCCTCCTGGGGGCACCGCCGTGGATCCTCACGCTGGTCGCCGTCGGCCCGCGCCCTGGGCAAGTCCCTGCGCATCCTCAAGAGCGAGGCGAAGGCGATGAAGGACGACAGTGGCACGCAGGGCTCCGCCGGCTGAGCGGTCCTCCTCGTCTCCTCTCGGGTTCCTCGCTCTCCTGGCCTCCTCGTTCTCCTGGTCGGCTCAGCCGCTCAGTCCTCCTCTCCCTCGAAGAAGTCCCCGATCTCGTCCACGACTTCCGCGGCCACCATGCCGCCCGCCACGCCCACGGCCAGGCCCGCCGCACCCGCGGCCACGGCCGTGCCCAGGCCCGGGCCGGAGTGGTGGGTGTCGAAGGAGTGGAAGCCGGCCGGAGGTCTGCCGTCGTGGCCGTACGCCGCGTGGCTGCCGTAGGCGTCGCGGTGCTCGGTCACCTGGCGGATCCAGCCGTCCACCTCCGCCGGCCAGTCACGGGCCGGCGCGTCCTCGTGGCGCACGAGGAAACGGGTCAGGGCGTCATGACCCGCCGCGAACGCCCCGCCGCGCTTGTCGGCCTCCAGGACGACCTCGACGCCGGAGGGGGAGGCGAGGAAGGTCAGCTCGATCTCGCTCACCGCGTGCGCGTACTGCGGGGGCGGGGTCAGCTCGATCTCCTGATAGAACGGCAGCTGCTGGCCCGTACCGCCGATGCGGCCGTACTCCAGGTCGGCCGAGCGGAACCCGAAGCCCAGCCCGCCGAGGGCCTCCAGCACGGCCTCCTGCACCGGCAGCGGGCGGACGGCCAATGGATCCAGGTCGCCCTTGTCCCGGGCGCCGGCCACCGCGACGTCCGTGCGCACGCCCAGCACGATGCCGAGCGGCTGCCCGTGCAGCTCGGTCACCGGGGTCTCCCAGGGGAGCGGCACGCTGAACGGCAGCTCGCGTTCCTCCCGCTCGCCGAGCCGGAAGCCGCCGCCGACGGTGAACCGCTCGAAGACGACCGTGCCCTCGCTCTCGCCCTCCGCGTGTTCCGCCTCCACGCGCGCCATCAGCTCCAGGCCGATGTGCTCGACCTCCACGGCCGCGTCGCCGCCCCGCAGCAGCACCCGGCCCGTCAACGCGCCGCCGGGCAGCGCCGCGCCGTCGTCCAGCACCGTGTCCACGGAGGGGCCGCCGACCCCGAGCGCGCCCAGCAGCCTCTTGAACACCATGCCGTGACTCCTTCGTTCATCGCCTCACCCGGACGGTGATCCACCACCGTCCGACTGCCCGATGAACTCGCGGCAAGGGCAAAGAAGTTCCCAAGTCACCTGTTCGGGTGACGTCCGGCCGGGGCCGGTGCCTTCCGGCGCACCCCCATCGAGGGCGAACTGCGAGCGCCCCGGCGCCACGGTGGGGCGCCACCCCACCGGCACGACGAACGGGCACGGTACAACGCCGTACTTCGTGCGAACGGGCACGGCGCAACGCCGTACCCCTCGCGAACGTACCCGTTCCGCGCCCGTCAGGCCGCCCTCTCCACCCCCTCCGAAGTCAGGGAGCGGCCCGCGGTACGTGCCTGTTTGCGGCGTTTGCGGCGGCTGATGCGCGGTTCCTGGTCGGGGAGCCAGCCGAAGGTGAGGCAGCTGCCGATGGCGCCGAGGAGGAGGCCGATGAAGAAGCCGCCCAGGTTGGAGGTGAGCCAGGTGCCCAGGGAGAGCAGGATGCCGGTGATGGAGTAGAAGAGCCGCTGGGAGGGGTTGAAGAGGATCAGCAGGCCCAGCAGCACCATGAGGCCCGGCAGCAGATAGCCGGCCAGGCCCTGCATGCCGATGTGCAGCACGACCTTCAGCGAGGCCTTCTCGGTGAGCAGGATCTCGCCGCCGCCGAGGGCGAGCAGCAGCCCGCCCCAGAACGGCCGACGGGCCCGCCATCCGCGGAAGGCGAGCCTCGGTCCCCGATGCGGACGGTCCGGCACGGTGCTCAGCAGCCCGAGTCGCTGAAGCGGAGCTTGAGACCCGGCAGCTTGAACACACCGGCCGTGGTCGCGTAGTTGGTCTGCCGCAGGTTGGCGATGCGTACGGTGTCCGCCTGCTGGCTGAAGACGCCGATCGGGCCCTTCACGCCCGCCTTGGTCAGTGTGCTGGCGTCGTTGCCGATCTCGATGTTGTTGAAGGCCGCGTCACCCGACAGTTCGGTGGAGTCGGTCGTCAGGTCGGTCGCGCTGACCTTCTCCGACCCGCTGCCCGCGGTGATCAGCAGGTTGGTGCCGCCGAGGTCGACGCTCTGGCACAGCCTGGTGAGCGTGGCGTGCTTGATCGCGGAGGTGACGATGAGCACCTGGCCGCCGGAGTCCCCGGCGTTCGGGCTGCCCTCCGCCATGTTGTCGAGGCCGCCGAACTGCTCGAACCCGGTGCCGTTCAGCTCGGTCGCGGTGACCGTGAACGGCATTCCGGAAATGGCGAACTGGACGCCCAGCGCGCCCTGCGCGGTGAGGACCGCGAGGCCGGCGGCGACCAGGGTGGCGGGTACCGCCATCACCGCGGCCCGGCGGGCCCGGACGCGTCCCCGTCTCTCGCCGCCGGCGCTGGTGCCGGCGGTGTTCGGGGTGTCGGAGGGGGTGTCGCTCCCCGGTGTCTCGGGGGTGTTACCGGCGGACGGGAGGTCCGGGGACGAGGCCATGTCTGCTCCCATGGGCATGGATCAATGCGGGTTGGGCTTCAGTGGCGCGGTGTCCTGGCGCGGACAGCGGATACCGCGTACGCCTCCTCGCAACTCCCGGCGGGTGCAAGGGCTTTCTCGTTACGCGGCAGTAGCCTTCGAGGAAGTTACCGCCGGTTACATTAAGGGGTCAAGGGAGATGTGAAAAAAGGGTGTCGGATGTGCACGGGCCCCTGCTCGCCTGCCACAACTCCCTTCCGACAGCTTGACGCTGACGGTTGATCAGGTCTACAACATCCCCTGTTTCCATGGATCCGTGGCGCCGGATCCAGCAGGCGGCACCCGTCGCGTCGGCGACGTGGCACCAGTCGCGCCCCCGCGGCACCGGCCGCGTTCCCGGCCCTGTCACGGCAAGCGCTCCACCTCGCACAGCGGCACCGACACGGTCGATCCTCCTTTCCCTGCGTGCCCGGCCGCCCCCTTGTCCGGCCCGGCCGGAGGCCTTCCCCCGAGGCCTTCGGCCGGTGCCCGGTGTGCCGCCGGCGCGGGACCGCCGCGTACGGAGAAGGCGCTACGGCCCGCGCCGGCGGCATCGCCCGTACCACCCGCCACCCCCCACCGCACCTCATCTGCCCCCACCTCGGAAGAGAGGCACCCCACATGCGTAAGCGCTCGCTCCTCGCCCTCGCCGGCACCGCCACGGCGCTCGCCCTCACCTGGGCCACCCCGGCCTCCGCGGCCAGTGCGGTCCTGACCACCGGCAGCGTCGGCGGTACCGCGGCCGCCGTCGGCGACACCCTGACCGCACCCCTGGCCTCCGGCACCACGGCCACCTTCTACTCCAGCGCGACCGGCACCAGTGGCGTGAAGTGCACGGGCTCCCAGTTCACGGCGCAGGTCACCGGCAACCCGACCGCGCCCGGTACGGCCACCGAGTCCGTCACCGCGCACACCTTCGACAGCAGCACCTGCTCCAGCAACGTCACCGGTGTCCTCGGTGTCAACGGCATCACCATCAACAACCTGCCGTACTCGGCGACGATCACCTCGGCCGGCACCCTCACCGTCTCGCCCCCGAGCGGCTCCGTCATCCAGGCCACGGTGCAGCTGCGCACCCTGCTGGGCACCGTCACCTGCGTCTACCAGGCGCCCGGCCTGACCGGCACGGCCGACAACGCCGACAGCAGCATCACCTTCACCAACCAGCAGTTCACCAAGAGCTCCGGCTCGTCGCTGTGCTTCGCCAACGGCTACTTCACGGCCAAGTACGCGCCCGTCACCGACGCCGGCGCCCGCGTCTACGTCAACTGACCGACCGGACCGTCCGGTTCAGCGGCCTCGCGCACGCCGTAGCCGGAGAACGAGGGCGGCGCCCCCGGTGAGCAGCAGCACCGCGGAGGCGCCGCCCGCCAGCAGCGGCGCCGAGGGCCCCGAGCCGCCGTGCGTGGCCTCCGCGACAGGAGTCCCGTCGGCGGTGGTGCTCTCGGTCCGCCCACCGCTCCCGCGTGCAGCGGGGGCCGGACTCCCCGCCGGAGCGCTCTGTTCCGGCGAGACCCGTGCGGACGGCGAAGCCGGTGCGGGCGCCGAAGCCCGTGCGGGCGCCGAAGCCGCCGGTTCCGAGGACCGCTTCGCCCCGGCGGCCTTCCCGCGCTCCGGGAACACCACGTCGGAACACGAGTAGTAGGTGTCCGGCGTACTGGTGTTCTGCCAGATCGTGTACAGCACCTGACGCCCCGTCCGGTCGGCCGGCAGCGTGGCGTTCATCCGGTACGCCCCGCCGCGCAACGGCGGGTCCTTGACCTCGGCGAAGGGCCGCTCCGGCAGATCCGACCAGGTCAGCGGCTTCGAGGGGTCGTAACCCGGCTTGGTCAGGTACAGCCGGAACGTGCCCGTGTGCGCGATCGTCGACGCATAGGTCAGCGTCAGCCGCCCGCCCGGACTCAGCCGCGTCGCCGGCCAGTCCCGCCGGGCCAGGTCCAGGCCGCGGTACGCCGGCAGGTTCCCGCTGCACAGTCTGCCGTCCGGGATCACCTCCCGGTCACGGCCCGCCACCCCCGCCACCCGCAGGTTGTCCCAGGCGGTGAACGGAGCGCCGTTCGCCGTGATCGCGGCCCGGCAGGCCGCCGTCCCGGTGGCGTCACCCTCGGGCGAGCAGGCGTAGACCCGGCTGACCGGGTCCGTCGGGGCTCCGTGTGCCTGGGCCGGCCCCGCCGCCCACGGCAGCAACAGCAACGGTGCCGCCGCAGCGGCCACCCTGACGCTCAGGCGGGCGGTCATCCGACTCATCCGGGACGTCTCCTCGGCGGGCGCGGGAACAGGATCTGCGCCGTCCAGTACGACACCGGCGCCCCCCGCGTTCAGCCCGCTCGGCACGCCGTGCGCGGGGGGCGTGAAAGCACCGACCGGTTCGGCTGTTTTGCGCCTGCTTCGACATCCCGTTGAGGAGCCGGCCGTCCGCCTCGTATCGTGGCGATCATGTGGGCCGCGGTCGCCGTCCCCCGGCTGCCGGGCACCCGCCCGCGACGAAGGGGGAATCCGATGTGGGCTCGCCCCTCTCGCGGTGCGCCGAGCGTGCGGCCGGGGCGAAGCCGACCGGTGACACGTGTCGTGACGTGTGCCTGGCACGCCGGACTCCCGCTGCCGTTGGGTGAGTTATCGTATCCAAGGGGTTAAAAACAAACCGCATGTCCTGTTCGGTAGAGATGCGAGGAGGGGTCCCAGGATGGCGAGGCAGTTACGCGCTGAACAGACCCGGGCAACGATCATCACGGCCGCCGCCGACCTGTTCGACCGGCACGGGTACGAATCCACCAGCCTGAGCGACATCGTCGCACACGCGAAGGTCACCAAGGGCGCCCTGTACTTCCACTTCGCCGCCAAGGAGGATCTGGCCCACGCCATCCTGGAGCTCCAGTCCAAGGCCGCGCAACAGCTCGTCGCCGACGTCGAGAGCCGTGGCTGCTCCTCGCTGGAGGCCCTGATGCGCACCACGTTCGGGATCGCCCGGCTCGCCGTGGAGGACCCCGTGCCGCGCGCCGGACTGCGCCTGGCCGCCGCGGACATCGCCGTACGGCCGCCGCTGCGGCATCCGTTCACCGAGTGGCTGGAGTTCGCCACCCGGAAGTTCTCCGGGGCCGTCCGGGAGGCCGATGTCCACGGCGATCTCGACGTCGGCGCCGTCGCCCACTCCCTCGTGTGCTTCTTCATCGGCACCCGCGTCGCCGGCCGCTCGCTGGAACCGACCGGACGGCTGCCGCGCAGAGTCGCCGAGATGTGGCATCTGATGATCCGCGGACTCGTCCCGGTGCACCGCCGCCCCCGCTACGTCACCCTCGCCACGCAGCTGGAGCGGGAGATCCGCGCCGCCTGACGCCCGCGATACCGTGACGGACATGCCCGACACCCCCTTCGCACCCGTGATCCTCGGCAACGAACCCGGCTCCTTCCCGCACAGCGTGCTGGCCGAGCGGCACCCGGCGATCATCCGGCAGGTACGGGAGGCCTTCCCGTACGGCCCCGGGCAGCACACGGCCCTGGACGAGCTGCTGAAGAGCTGCACCCAGGGGACGGTCGAGCCGCTCCCCGCCGACGCGCCGGACCGGGACCGGTGGCACGGCTGGGGCCTGGCCGAGTACGCCGGCCGGTCCTGGTACGACGTGCCGTGGCTGTGGTCCGAGAGCTACTTCTACCGCCGGCTGCTGGACGCCGTCGGCTGGTTCGGCCCGGGCGCCTGGCAGGGCATCGACCCCTTCCGCCCCTTCAAACGCGCCGAACTCGACGCCCCCGAGACCGACGAGGAACTCGCCGCCCTGGACGGCCTGCGCGACCTGCCGGAGGAGGAGCGGGCCCGCGCGCTGCTGCACGGCTCGCTGTGGGGCAACCGCGCCGACCTCGGCTTCCGGCTCTCCGCTGCGGGCGCCGAGGACCGGGACCCGGCCCCCGCGCTGGTCGCCGACGACAGCGAGACCCTCTGGTCGCTGCTCCCGCCCGGCGGGACGGGCACGCTCGTGCTGGTCGCGGACAACGCGGGCCGCGAACTCGTCCCCGACCTGCTGCTGATCGCGCACCTCCTCACCGAGGGCCGGGCCGCACGGGCCGTCCTGCACGTCAAGCCGTACCCGTACTACGTCTCCGACGCCACCACCGCCGACGTGGTCGACGCCCTGCACCGGCTGCGCGGGGCCTCCGGCGCGGCCGCCGAGTACGGGCGGATGCTCTGGTCGGCCATGGCCGACGGCCGCCTCACCGTCCGCGCCCATCCCTTCTCCTGCGCCCCGCTGCCCTACGCCGCGATGCCCGACGACCTGCGCGCCGAGTTCGCCGCGGCCACCCTGACCGTCGTCAAGGGCGACCTCAACTACCGCCGCCTGGTGGGCGACCGCCTCTGGCCGCCCACCACGCCCTTCCGGGAGACCACCGTCCATTTCCCCGGCCCGGTCGCCGCGCTGCGCACCCTCAAGTCCGATGTGATCACCGGCCTCACGGCCGCGACCGAGGCCGCGCTGGTGGCGGCCGAGGGACAGAGCTGGCGGACGGGCGGCACGCACGCGCTGATCCAGGTCGACCCGTCAGGCGAGGTTCAGCGGCAGTGACTTGATGCCGTTGATGAAGTTCGACACCAGCCGCCGGGGCGGTCCGGCGAGCCGCGGCGGCCGTGGCAGGACACGCAGCACCTCCTCGTGGAGCAGCCGCAGTTGCAACCGGGCGAAGTGGGCGCCGAGGCACACGTGCGGGCCGTCGCCGAAGGAGACGTGCGGATTGGGGGAGCGGGCCAGGTCGAGCCGGTCGGGAGCGGTGAAGACCCGCTCGTCCCGGTTGGCCGAGGCGTGGAACACGACGACCTTGTCGCCGGCCCGGATCTCGCGGCCCGCCAGCCGGGTGTCCCGTACGGCCGTGCGGCGGAAGGTGAGGACGGGCGGATGCCAGCGCAGCAGTTCGTCGACGGCAGACGGTATACCGACGACTCCGGCGCGCAGCAGCTCGTACGCCTCGGGGTGCTCGGCCAGGGCCAGCAGGCCGCCCGGTGCGGCGCTGCGCACGGTGTCGTTGCCCGCCACGGTGAGCAGGAAGAAGAACATCTCCAGTTCACCGTCCACGAGTTCGGTGTCGTGGGCGAGTGTCGTCAGGATGTCGTCGACGGGATACCGTCTTTTGTATACGGCCAACTGTCGAACGTATGCGAACATGTCCCGCAACATCGCCGGCGACCGCGGATTCACCGGCCTCCCCGCCCCGTCCAGCACCGGCGGACCGGCCTCGTCCGGATCCTGGTAGCCGATGACCCGCTGCGTCCAGTGCAGCAGCAGCCGCCGGTCGCTCTCCGGGACGCCCAGCAGATCCGCCAGGTTCAGCAGGGCGTACTCGTCGGTGACGGCGGCCACCAGGTCCACCGTGCCGTCCCCCTCCCGCGCCGCCTCGAGAGCGCCCGCGAGCAGGGTGCGCGCCCGCTCCCGGGCGACCGCCGCGAACCGGTCGACGCGCCCCGGCGTGAACGTCCGGCTCACCAGCCGGCGCAGCCGCCCGTGCGCCGGAGGGTCCTGGTTGAGCATCATCCGCCGGATGAACGGCAGGTCCTCCGGGTCGGGGTCCCGTATCTGGGTCGCGCCGGCGTACGAGGAATACGTCCCCGCGTCCTTGAGGACGCGTACGACGTCCGCGTGCCGGGTCACCGCCCAGAACCCGGGCCCGGCCGGCCAGCCCAGCACCTCCGTCTCCTCCTGCCGGACCACCGGATGGTGGTCGCGCAGGAGGCGGTAGTCGTCGTAGGGGACGCCGGTGGCGTACCGGCGGGGGTCGAAGACGTCCGGGACCGGCGGCGCCGCGCGCACGCTCACGCCGGCTCGCCCTCGCGCTCCCCGGCCGCCCGGTCCGGCTCTTGCGCCGCGTCCGCCGCGTCCGCCCGCAGGAAGTCCTCGACGGTACGGATCAGTTCCAGCGGGGTCTCGTCCATGGCGTAGTGGCCGGCTCCGGACAGCACGGCGAGCCGCGCGCGCGGGTACCAGCTCATCCAGGTCTGCCGCATGACCTCCGGCGACAGCGCCGGATCGAGCGCGCCGGCCACCGCGAGCGCCGGCACCTCGCTGCCCACGACGTCGGCGCTGAAGTCCTCGCCCGCCCACGAGTCCAGCCAGGCGCGGAACGCCTTGGGGTCGCTGCGCTCCAGCGAGCGCGCGACCATCCGGTCCAGCCAGGCGGCGGGCCGCCGGCCACCGGTGGTGACGTCGATGATCGCGCGCCGGTTCTCCGCCCGGTGCGCCGCGTCCGCGAACAGCGCCGCCTGCTCCCCGGCCAGCGGCATGCCCGAGGCAGGCACCGGCGAGACACCGGCGATCCGGCGCACCCGGTGCGGGGCCACGGCGAGCAGCCGCTGCGCCACCGCGCCGCCCATGGAGTGCCCGATCACCGAGAACCGCTCCCAGCCCAGCCGGTCGGCCAGCTCCACCAGGTCAACGGCAGCCTCGGCCGTCGTGTACGCGCCCGTGGCCTCCCGGGCCTCGCCGTACCCGCGCAGGTCGACCAGCGCGTAACCGAAGGATGTGCGGTCGAGGTCGGGCAGGACGGCCGCGTAGGCGGACCGGTCGGCGAACCAGCCGTGCACGGCGAACACCTTGTGGGGGCCGTCGCCGTGCACCTCATGGGGCAGCACGAAGGAGGTCATGCGCCTACCGTGGCCCCCGCGCGCGGGCACGGCAAGGGAACCAACGCCACAACCCCCCGCCGGAGTTCCTCGTCACGCGGACGGTTCACGCGATGGTGTGATCATGTACTCCCGGGCGGATGGGTGTCCGGGGCCCCGGGTAGGGCCCGGCCATGACGCAGCCGTTCGAACTTCCGCACTTCTACATGCCGTATCCCGCGCGGCTCAACCCGCATCTGGACGAGGCCCGGGCGCATTCGACCGCGTGGGCTCGGGAGATGGGCATGCTGGAGGGCTCCGGAATCTGGGAACAGGCCGACCTGGAGGCGCACGACTACGGCCTCCTGTGCGCCTACACCCATCCCGACTGCGACGGCCCCGCCCTCTCGCTGATCACCGACTGGTACGTGTGGGTGTTCTTCTTCGACGACCACTTCCTCGACATGTACAAGCGCACCCCGGACCGCGTCGCCGGAAAGGCGCACCTGGACCGCCTGCCGCTGTTCATGCCGCTCGACCCGGCCACCCCCGTACCGGAACCGGAGAATCCGGTGGAGGCGGGGCTCAAGGACCTGTGGGCGCGGACGGTGCCGTCGATGTCCGTGGACTGGCGCCGCCGCTTCTCCGTGGCCACCGAGCACCTGCTCAACGAGTCGATGTGGGAGCTGTCCAACATCAACGAGGGGCGGATCGCCAATCCGGTCGAGTACATCGAGATGCGCCGCAAGGTCGGCGGCGCCCCCTGGTCGGCCGGGCTCGTGGAGTACGCGACCGCCGAGGTGCCCGCCGCGGTCGCCGGCACCCGGCCGCTGCGCGTCCTCATGGAGACGTTCTCCGACGCCGTCCACCTGCGCAACGACCTGTTCTCCTACCAGCGCGAGGTCGAGGACGAGGGCGAGAACAGCAACGGCGTGCTCGTCCTGGAGAAGTTCTTCGGCTGCACCACACAGGAGGCCGCCGACACCGTCAACGACGTCCTCACCTCCCGGCTCCACCAGTTCGAGCACACCGCGCTGACCGAAGTGCCGGCCGTCGCCCTGGAGAAGGGCCTGACCCCCGGTGAGGCCGCCGCGATCGCCGCCTACACCAAGGGACTCCAGGACTGGCAGTCCGGCGGCCACGAATGGCACCTGCGCTCCAGCCGCTACATGAACAGGGGCGCGCGCTCCGGTTCGCCCTGGCAGCCGGGGAACGGCCCCGGCACCTCCGCCGCCGGCATCGGCGCGCTCCTCGCCTCGGCCGCCCAGGAACGCCTGCGCGCCTACTCGCACGTGCCGTACCAGAAGGTCGGCCCGTCCCGCATCCCCGACCTGTACATGCCCTACCGGCTCCGGCTCAGCCCCCACCTCGACCGGGCCCGCGGCCGCCTCGTCGGCTGGTGCCACCGGACGGGCATCCTCCAGGAGGGCGTCTGGGACGAGGACAAGCTCGCCGCGTACGACCTCGCGCTGTGCTCCGCCGGCCTGGACCCGGACGGCACGCCGGAGGCTCTCGACCTCAGCGCGCAGTGGCTCGCCTGGGGAACCTACGGCGACGACTACTACCCGCTCGTGTACGGCCACCGCAGGGACCTGGCCGCCGCCCGGCTGACCACGGCCCGGCTGTCGCAGTGCATGCCGGTCGACGGCGAGCCGGCCGTCGTCCCCGGCAACGCCATGGAACGCGGGCTGATCGACCTGTGGACACGCACCACGGCCGCGATGACCGCCGACCAGCGGCGCACCCTCAAGGCGTCCGTGGACGTGATGACCGAGAGCTGGGTGTGGGAGCTGTCCAACCAGCTCCAGAACCGCGTCCCCGACCCGGTCGACTACCTGGAGATGCGCCGCGCCACCTTCGGCTCCGACCTCACCCTGAACCTGTGCCGCATGGGCCACGGACCGGCGGTCCCACCGGAGGTGTACCGCAGCGGCCCGGTGCGCTCGCTGGAGAACTCCGCCATCGACTACGCGTGCCTGCTCAACGACATCTTCTCGTACCAGAAGGAGATCGAGTACCAGGGCGAGTTCCACAACTCCGTCCTGGTCGTGCAGAACTTCTTCGGCGTGGACTATCCGGCCGCGCTCGCCGTCGTCCACGATCTGACCACCCAGCGCATGCAGCAGTTCGAGCACGTGATCGCGCACGAGCTCCCCGTGCTCTACGACGACTTCCGGCTCTCGGCGGAGGCACGCGCCGCCATGGACGGCTATGTGCTCGGCCTGCAGAACTGGCTGGCCGGCATCCTGCACTGGCACCAGAGCGTCGACCGCTACAAGGCCGAGTGGCTCGGCCGCCGCGCCCACGGCTTCCTGCCCGACCGGGCACCCGCCGTGCCCGCCCTGGCGCTCGGCTGACGGTCGCCGAATCTTCTCGTCCGGAATCGGGCATTCAGGGAACTTCGGTGAGCCCTCGGGAGTCTTGGGGAGTAAGGGGAACAACAGATCACGAACACGGGGGTGTTCGGCCTTGACCGAGACCATCGAGAGGCTCACCGCGGAGACCACGGGGGGCGGCACAGGGGAGCAGGACAAGGAGAGCAAGAGGGCGCCCGAGGTCGCGCCCGAGGCGTACGAACTCACGCCGTACATCGCGCCGTTGACCGTGCCGCCGGTCCTGCGGCCCGCCGCCGACGACGTGCTGCGCGAGACGGAGATCGCCCTGCGCCCGGCCTGGGTGCGCCTGCACCCGCAGCTGCCACCGACCCTGATGTGGGGCTACGACGGACACGTGCCGGGCCCGACCATCGAGGTGCGGCGCGGCCGGCGGATCCGTATCGCCTGGACCAACCGCATCCCCAAGGACAGCGAGTACCCGGTCACCTCCGTGGAGGTGCCGCTGCGCACCGACGGCCGCCCGCAGGCCACCACCGAACCCGGCCGCGAGGGCGTCGAGCCGAACAAGGACGTCGCCGCCCTGCCCGCCTGGTCGGTGACCCACCTGCACGGCGCGCAGACCGGCGGCGGCAACGACGGCTGGGCGGACAACGCCGTGGGCTACGGCGACGCCCAGCTGTCGGAGTACCCGAACGACCACCAGGCGGTCCAGTGGTGGTACCACGACCACGCGATGAACATCACCCGCTGGAACGTGATGTCGGGCCTGTACGGCACCTACCTCGTGAGGGACGACGAGGAGGACGCCCTCCACCTGCCCTCCGGCGAGCGGGAGATCCCGCTCCTCATCGCCGACCGCAACCTCGACACCGACGAGGACGGCCGCCTCAACGGCCGGCTGCTGCACAAGACGGTGGTCGTCCAGCAGCGCAACCCGGAGACGGGCAAGCCGGTCTCCGTCCCGTTCACCGGCCCGTACACCACGGTCAACGGCCGTATCTGGCCGTACGCCGACGTCGACCCGGCCTGGTACCGGTTCCGGCTGGTGAACGCCTCCAACGCGCGCATCTTCGAGCTCGTCCTGATCGACGAGGACGGCGAGCCGGTGCCGGGGGCCGTCCACCAGATCGGCAGCGACGGCGGGCTGCTGCCGCGCCCGGTGCCGGTCGACTTCGACGCGGAGCTGCCCGCCCTCACCGCCGCACCGGCCGAGCGCTTCGACCTGCTGGTCGACTTCCGCGGGCTGGCCGGGCGGACGCTCCGCCTGGTGAACAAGGGCCCCAACCAGCCGGCGGGCGTGCCCGACCCGGCCGGTGACGTGCCCTACCCGGCCGTACTGGAGTTCCGGGTCGGCGAGAGCTGTGAGGAGGACACCTTCGAACTGCCCGAGGTGCTCTCCGGCTCCTTCCGCCGCCTCACCCACGACATCCCGCACGGCCACCGCATGATCCTGCTCACCCCGCCCCCCACCACAGGCGGCGGCGGGCACCCGGAGATATGGGAGATGACCGAGGTCCACGACACCGCCGGCCTCCAGCTCCCGGCCGACGGCATCGTCCAGATCACCGGACCCGACGGCACCACGAAGACGTACCGGCGTACCGCGCGGACGTTCAACGACGGGCTCGGCTTCACGATCGGCGAGGGCAGCCACGAGCAGTGGAGCTTCCTCAACCTCGCGCCCATCGTGCACCCCATGCACATCCACCTGGCCGACTTCCAGCTGCTGGGCCGGGACGCCTACGACGTCTCCGGCTTCGACCCGGCGGTCGGCGGCACCCGCACCCCCATCCGCCACGACGCGGGGACGGCGATCCCGCTCGCACCCAACGAGCGCGGCCTCAAGGACGTCTTCCGGGTCCCGGGCAGCCAGATGCTGCGGGTCATGGGCCGCTTCGACGGCGCGTACGGCCGGTTCATGTACCACTGCCACCTGCTGGAGCACGAGGACATGGGCATGATGCGGCCCTTCGTCGTCATGCCGCCCGAGGCCCTGAAGTTCGACCACGGCGGGGCGCACGGCGGCCACGGCGAGGGCCACACGGGCTGAGGCCGGCCGGGGTCACACCGGCAGGGCGGCCCGGGCCGCCG
Organism: Streptomyces sp. NPDC046881; assembly: GCF_040645015.1. Taxonomy (NCBI): domain Bacteria; kingdom Bacillati; phylum Actinomycetota; class Actinomycetes; order Kitasatosporales; family Streptomycetaceae; genus Streptomyces; species Streptomyces sp. NPDC046881. The sequence continues at coordinate 61,172 of NZ_JBEYXJ010000003.1, forward strand.
CGTGCTCGACCGCGGCTCGCGCCAGCGCCCGGATCATCGGGTGCGGGCGCGAGCCGTCGCCGGCCAGCTCGGGCTGGAACAGCGAGGCCAGGAAGAACGGATGGCCGGGCAGCTCGGCCATCCGGACATGGCCGTCCTCGTCGTGGCCGGAGAACCGCAACCCGTGGGCGCGGAGCGTGTCGAGGTGGCGGGAGGGACCGTAGGAGCAGAAGTACCGCTCCACCGTGCGCGCCGAGCCGATCACCGACGCGGCCAGCGAGCCGGGTTCGACCGTCACCGCCGCCTCGTGGCCCACCAGCGAGCAGGCCAGCGGCTCGATGAGCGGGTCCGCGGCGTCGGGGTCGTTCTCGGCGTGCGCGACGCCGGTCAGCCCGCACGCGTTCCGGGCGTACTCCAGCAGCGCGTGCTGGAAGCCGCCGCACGTGCCCAGGAAGGGAATGCCCTCCTCGCGCGCGGTGCGCACGGCGGCGAGGACGCCCGCCTCGCTGCGGTACGGGCTGCCCGGCAGCACCCACACGGCGTCGAACCCGCGCACCGCGCCCTCGGCCTCGGCGTCCTCCGAGGGGATCCAGTACGCGTCCAGGACCAGCCGGTCGCGGGCGGCCAGGGCGTCCAGCAGGAGCGGGACGCGGGTGTGCGAGACGACGTGCGGGGAGCGGTCCCCGACGAGGGCGAGGGTGGCGGTGTTCGTCATGGGCACCATCCTCGGTACGGCGGGACGTTCACGTCCAACGATGGTTTGTGCACGATCGATAAGCATCGCTGATGCAGTGGGATGCTGGGCGGCATGGACCCGCATCTGCTGCGCACGTACGTCACCGTGGCGCGTCTCGCCTCCTTCTCGGAGGCCGCGCGCGAGCTGGGCTACACCCAGTCCGCGGTCTCCCAGCACATCGCCGCCCTCGAACAGGACCTGGGCGCACCCCTGCTGACCCGCCGGCCGGTCGCGCCCACCGCGGCGGGCGAGCGGCTGCTGGAGCACGCGGGCCCGCTGCTGCTGCGGCTCGAGGCCGCCCGCGCCGACGTCGTCCGCATGGCCGCCGCGCCCCAGCACGGCCTGACCCTGGTCACCACCGCGACCGCGCTCGGCCCCGCCGTCCTCGGCGCGCTCCCGCCGGCCGGCGTCACCCTGCGCGTCCTCACCCGCGCGGAGATCCCCGCCGCCGTCGCCACCGGCACCGCCGACCTGGGCCTCGTCGACGGGCTGGCCGCGCCGAGCGATCCGCTGCGGCTGCCCGACGTGGCGCCGCTGACCACGTACGGCGTCGCCGAGGAGCCCGTCAGCGTCCTGCTGCCCGCCGGGCACCCCCTCGCCGGACGCCCCGGCCTGCGCCTCGGCGACCTCCGCGACGCCCGCTGGCTCGACGCGCCCGACGCATCCCTCCCGCTGGCGCACCTGCGCGCCGCGACCGCCGGCGGGGCCTTCCGGTCCGCCCTGCGCTACGAGGGCACCGACGTCCGCACCCTCACCGCCCTCGCGGCCGCGGGACACGGCCTGACCCTGCTGCCCCGCTCGGCGGCCACCACCCACCCCGGCACGACCGCCGTCCCCCTCACCGCCCCCCGCCTCGTCCACCGCACGGAACTCCTCCACAGCGGCAGCCCCGGGGGAGCGGCGGAGGAGGTGATGCGGCTCCTGGTCCGGCGGCGCAGCCCGGTGGTGCCGTGAGGGCCGGCCGCCGCCCGCCGGTGCCGCAGTGGCGTGCGTCCATGGCTACCCTCCGCCACCCTTCGGCCATTCTCACTCGTTCGTGTCTCGTCGCGGACCGTCGCCCCGGGTAGAGCACCAGCCGGAGGCGAGCGAACCATGGAACAGACTGCGTTGCGGCCCAAGCCGATGCCAGGTCAGGACCGGCGGGAGGACGGCACCCCGGCCCCCGCCCGCCGGCCGCATGCCGCGCCCCGGCGCGGACGGCGGCTGCGCACCCTGCTGTGCGGCCTGTGCGCGGGCATCCTGCTGGTGCTCTCGGGCGTCGGCATCGGCACGGTCGGCGCCACGGTGATCGGCATGAGCAGACTCGCCGAGCTGCAGCGCAAGGCCACGCCGCCCGCCCCCTCGGCCGACGCCACCCCCACGGCCGCCCCCGCCCCGGCGACGCCCGGCGCGGCACTGGGCGTGGAGGCCGTCGACGCCGAGAAGGCGGGCGCGCTGGTGGTGGGCGTGCACGTGCCCGGCCCCGGCTACGCGGCCGGCCTGGTCCGGGGGGACGTCGTCCTGCAACTCGGCGCGGCCCGCGTCGACACCGCCGCCGACCTCGCCCGCGCCGTCACCCGGGCCCGCCCCGGAAAGGCACTGCTCCTCACCGTGCGCCACAGCAGCGGCGGCTACCAGCAGTTGACGGTGACCACCGCGGCGGTGATCTGACCGGGCCGCGCCCCGGCCAGGGCCGAACCGCCCCCGCAGGACCGGGCGCCGAGGCGAGGGCGACACCGGGAATCCGGCCGCGGGCCCGTGACCCCGGCGGCGGCCCGCCAAGGCCCCCGCCGTCTCGTACACGCCGGGAAACCCGCTGGTCACCGCCCGTCCCGCGCGTCATCATGGGCCCATGCCGAGCCGCTTCCCCACGGACCGCGGGGCACCGGTTTCCGGGACCGGCTCGCGTCGTCCCGCCCGGGCGGGCAGGATGCTGCCCGAGACGCCGTCGCCCCGTTTCCTCACCCGTGCCCGGAGGCCCGGATGACCGGTACCACGCCCGCGCCCTTCACCGCCGCCGACTACCGCGCCCGCATGGAGCGCGCCGCGCGCGCCGCCGCCGACGCCGGCCTCGCCGGGCTGCTCGTGGCCCCGGGACCGGACATGGTGTGGCTCACCGGCTACACGCCCACCGCGGTCACGGAACGGCTCACCGTGCTGGTCCTCGCCCCCGGCCGGGACCCCGTGCTCGTCGTGCCCACCCTGGAGGCCCCGGACGCCGAGCACGCGGCCGGCGCCGCCGCGCTGACCCTGCGCGACTGGACCGACGGCAAGGACCCCTACGCCGTCACCGCCGGCCTCCTCGACGACCGCGGCCGGTTCGGCATCAGCGACAACACCTGGGCGATGCACCTGCTGGGCCTCCAGCGGGCCCTGCCCGACACCTCCTACGCCTCCCTCACCGACGCCCTGCCCATGCTCCGCGCGGTGAAGGACGCGGCCGAGCTGGAACTCCTCGCAGCCGCCGCAGCGGCTGCCGACGCAACGTTCGAGGCGATCCGGAAGGTTCCCTTCGCCGGCCGCCGCGAGTCCGACGTCGGCCAGGACCTCGCGAGCCTGCTGCGCCGCTTCGGCCACTCCCAGGTCGACTTCACCATCGTCGGCTCCGGCCCGAACGGCGCCAACCCGCACCACGAGGTGGGCGACCGCGTCATCCGGCCCGGCGACATGGTCGTCCTCGACTTCGGCGGCCTGAAGGACGGCTACGGCTCCGACACCACTCGCACGGTCCACGTCGGCGAGCCGACCGAGGAGGAGCGCCGGGTCCACGACGTCGTGCGCGCCGCCCAGGAGGCCGGCTTCCGGGCCGTACGCCCGGGCGTGGCCTGCCAGGAGGTCGACCGCGCCGCCCGCGCGGTGATCGCGGACGCCGGGTACGGCGAGTACTTCGTCCACCGCACCGGGCACGGCATCGGCGTCACCACGCACGAACCGCCGTACATGATCGAGGGCGAGCAGCAGCCGCTGGTGCCCGGCATGTGCTTCTCCGTGGAGCCCGGCATCTACCTGCCCGGCCGTTTCGGGGTGCGCATCGAGGACATCGTCACGGTGACCGAGGACGGCGGCCGCCGCCTCAACGACACCACCCGTGAGATGGTCATAGTGGACTGAGAGGCCCGAGGAGACCACTCTCGACGACACCCGGAACGGCGACGCGCGACCCATGACCCAGGCACCGACACCCACCGCGGACACCGTCCGCAGACTGGTCCGTTCGCTGCTCAAGGAGGGCGGCGGCGACGGCACCGGGGGACCCGACGTACGGCCCGTGACGGAGGACCGCGAGCACACCTGGTGGATCGGCGACCGCCATGTGCTGCGCCTCGCGCCCGACCGTGAGGCCTCCGTCCGCCGCCGCCGGGAACTGCGCCTGCGCGACCTGGTCCGCCCGCACGTGCCCGTCGCCGTGCCGACCAGCGTCGCGCACGGCGACTGGGCGCCCGGTCTCGCCTACACGCTCGACACCCGGGTGCCCGGCGGCACGGCCGACGAGCACGACGTCTCCGCCGTCGGCGAGGCCGATCTGGCCGGGCTGCTGAGCGGGCTGCGCGAGGTGCCCGCACGCCAGGCGGAGGCGCTCGGCATGCCGCGTACCGCGCCGCGCTCCCTGGAGGCGCTGCGCCGGATGGCCGTGCACGCGGCCGAACGGCTCGCCGCCGCCGACGAGTTCGACGCCGCCCGGCTGCACCAGCTGACCCCGCCCGGCGCGGCCCAGCTGGCCGCGCAGCCCGGCACCGCCGTCCTCACCCACCACGGGCTGACCGGCGCGCACGTGGTGGTCAGCGCCGACGGCCGGGTGCGCGGCGTCCTGGACTGGACCGCGGCGACCCTCGGCGACCCCGCCGAGGACATCGCCGGACTCGCCGTCGCGGTCGGCTCCCCGGCGGCCGTGCGCGCCGCCACCCTGGCCGGCTACGGCGCCCGCCCCTGCCTGCGCGGCCTGTGGCTGGCCCGCTGCGACACCGTCATCCGCCTCACCGACCACCTGGAGGGCCGCGCGGTCGGCTCCCTGCCCCTGCTGCGCACCCAGCTGCGGCGCGCCTGGGAGCCGATCCTGCTGGAGCGGGTCACGGACTTCCAGGAGGACGAGCCGGAGCCCTGACGCGGCCGCAGGGCCCCTCGGGGACCCGTCCGCGCCCACGGAGACCCTCAAGGGCTCCGCGCGGCCCCACGGGGCGCCTCAGGGCTGTGTCAGCACCACGCACGACTCCCCGGGCACCTGGAGGAGTCCGTCCCGGCCCGGCGCCTCGACCGGGTCCCAGGCGGCGAGGACCTCCACCCGGCCGGTGCCCAGCGGGATCGCCGCCTCCTGCCCGCCCAGGTTCACCGCCACCCGTACGTCCCCGCGCCGGAAGGCCAGCCAGCGGGCGTCCGCGTCGTACGCCACCTTGGTGTCCGCGAGGTCCGGGTCGGTGAGGTCGGGCTGTTCCCGGCGCAGCGCGACGAGCCGGCGGTACCAGGCCAGCACGCGCGCGTGGGGCTCGTGTTCCGGCTCCGACCAGTCCAGGCAGGACCGCTCCCGGGTCGCCGGGTCCTGCGGGTCGGGTACGTCCTCCTCGGCCCAGCCGTGCGAGGCGAACTCCCGCCGCCTGCCCCGCCGTACCGCCTCGGCCAGTTCGGCGTCGGTGTGGTCGGTGAAGAACTGCCAGGGCGTGCTCGCCGCCCACTCCTCGCCCATGAACAGCATCGGCGTGAACGGCGCGGTCAGTGTCAGCGTGGCCGCGCAGGCCAGCAGGCCGGGGGAGAGGCGGGCGGAGAGCCGGTCGCCCTGGGCGCGGTTGCCGACCTGGTCGTGGGTCTGGCTGTAGCCCAGCAGGCGGTGCCCGGCCACCCGCGCGCGGTCCAGCGGCCGGCCGTGGCTGCGGCCCCGGAAGCTGGAGTACGTGCCGTCGTGGAAGTAGCCGCCGGTGAGCGTCTTGGCGAGCGCGCCGAAGGGGTCCCGCGCGAAGTCGGCGTAATAGCCCTGCGACTCGCCGGTCAGCGCGGTGTGCAGGGCGTGGTGGAAGTCGTCGTTCCACTGCGCGTGCAGGCCGAGGCCGTTCTCCGCGCGCGGGGTGATGAACCGCGGGTTGTTCAGGTCCGACTCGGCGATCAGGAACAGCGGCCTGCCCACCTCGTCGGCCAGACCGTCCACGGCCGCCGACAGCTCCTCCAGGAAGTGGCACGCGCGCGTGTCGTACAGGCTGTGCACCGCGTCCAGCCGCAGCCCGTCGATCCGGTAGTCCCGCAGCCACGCCAGCGCGCTGCCCAGGAGGAACGCGCGCACCTCGTCCGAGCCGGGCGCGTCCAGGTTCACCGCCGACCCCCACGGGGTGGTGTGCGTGTCCGTGAAGTACGGCCCGAACCGCGGCAGATGGTTCCCCGACGGGCCCAGGTGGTTGTGCACGACGTCCAGGACGACGCCCAGCCCGAGCTCGTGCGCCCGGTCGACGAAGCGCTTCAGTGCCTCGGGGCCGCCGTACGGCTCGTGCACCGCCCACAGCGACACGCCCTCGTACCCCCAGCCGTGCCGGCCCGGGAAGGGGCACAGCGGCATCAACTCGACGTGTGTCACGCCCAGTTCCACCAGGTGCTCCAGCCGGGCCGCGGCGGCGTCCAGGGTGCCCTCACGGGTGTACGTGCCCACGTGCAGCTCGTACAGCACCGCGCCCGGCAGCCCGCGCCCCGGCCACTGCGCGCGCCAGGTGTGGCGCCCGTGGTCCACGACCGCGCTCAGCCCGTCCGGGCCGTCCGGCTGGCGGCGCGAGCGCGGGTCGGGCAGTACCGGCCCGTCGTCCAGCGCGAACCCGTACCGCGCGCCGTCCTGCGCCTCCGCCTCGCCCGTCCACCACCCCTCGCGCGCGGGATCGCGCGCCAACGCGCGCGTGGTGCCCTCGCAATGGAGCGTCACCCGGTCTGCCTGCGGTGCCCACACCTCGAACTGCACGGACGGTTCCCCTTCGTCTGCTCACCGTGATGTCCCGCGTGTCCATCGTGCCGTCCCGGACGATCAATCCGCTTTCGAATCCGCCCTTTGCCGGCAGGTGTCGCGGAAGTGCCGGTGCACCGGCACCGATTCCGCGTTTTCTGGACACTCGGGGTTCACTGCCCGACAATCACCTGCGTGACGTCGTCCTTCGAGTTCTCCACCTACCCCGCGCGCCTGTCCGACGCGGAGCGCGACAAGGCGCTGCAGGTGCTGCGCGACGGCGTCGCCATGGGCCGGCTCTCGCACGACACGTTCGTCCGCCGCATGGAGCTGGCGCTCGTCGCGCGCCGCTCCGACGAACTCGCCGCCCTCGTCGCCGACCTGCCCCGGGAGAACCGGTTCTCCCGCGCGGTCCTCGGCACCGTGGAGGCCGTCTCCGGGTTCACCGTGCGGCTGCGCCGGGCCTGGCAGGCCGAGCGGCTGCCCAAGCTGCTGCTGCCGCACCCGTCGCACACCCATCCGCTGCGCATAGGCCGCGACCCCGCGAACGGGCTGCGCCTGAACCACGAGACCGTCTCCCGCGTGCACGCCGAGCTCCGCCGTCAGCACGGCCTGTGGATCCTCAGGGACCTGGGCTCCACCAACGGCACCACCGTCAACGGCCGCCGGGTGACCGGGGCGGTCGTCGTCCGCGAGGGCGACCAGGTCGCCTTCGGCCGGGCGGCGTTCCGGCTCGCGACCGGCTGACCCCGCCCGGCCGGTTCCGTTCGAACGGGCGCCCGGTCACGCGCGCGTGCCCTCCCGATCGGGTGAGCCGCACTGCGGAAGCCGGGCCGCCGTGCCGATGGAACGGGCATGACGTACCTCACCAGAGCGGCAGCGGCGGCCGGTGCCCTGCTGGCCGCCGCCGGCCTCCTCACCGCGGGCCCGGCCCGCGCGGCCTCCCGCGACGTCCTCCCGGACACCTGGCTCTACCTGGCCGTCACCAAGGGCGACGCCCGGTCCTCCGACACCCGCGGCACGCTGCTGCTGTGCGACCCGCCCCTGGGCCACGCGCACGCCTCCGAGGCGTGTGCCGACCTGTCCGCCGCCGGGGGAGACATCGCCCGCATCCCGGCCGCGAACGTCTTCTGCCCGATGATCTTCGCGCCGGTGACGGTCCACGCGCGCGGGCGCTGGCACGGCCGGTCGGTCGACTTCCAGGAGACGTACACCAGCATGTGCGTCATGAGGGCGCGCACGGGGTCGGTCTTCACCCTGGACGGCTGACGGGCGCGCCACGGCCGGGCGGCGCGGGCCGGTGCACGGGTGGCGGGGAGCCGGTGCTCCGGCCGGCGTGGGACGGACGGCGGCTCACCACGCCTGCTCGCGCGCCTGCTGCGCCGCCACCAGCACCGTCCGGGACTGGTGTTCCACCTGGTGCTCCAACGGCACCCAGCGGGCCCTGAACCGCTCCGCGAAGGCATCGCACCACGTCGCGACGAGCTGCTCCAGGCGGGGCGCCGCCCGGTCGTCCGTCTCCCGCAGCACCCGCAGCAGCATCGCCGCCGCCCGCAGCGGCAGCCGCCGTCCGAAGGCGTCCACGCTGCCGACGTAGGCCATCGTCGTGGCCGCAGGGGACGTGTGGGTCCAGTCCTCGGCCAGGCCCGGGATCAGCTCCAGCGCCCACCGGGCGGCACGCAGCAACGGCCCGTCCACGCCCTCCAGCCGGGGCAGCGCCTCGGCCAGGATCCGCTCCACCTCCCGGGCGTCCCGCAGCAGCCGCGCGGCCAGCCGCCGCATGGCCGCCTCCGGTGCCGGGTGCGGCGCCGGGTCGTCCACCAGGTCGCTGGCCCACATCGGCACCTCCACCACGGCCGTCAGACCGCCGTACCGGTGGGCGTGGTACCAGGTGCTGTGCCGGGCGTCGTCCGGCATGCTCGGATAGGCCACGCCGGACTCGGGACCGGGCATCACGTGCACCCCGGGGCCGGAGGCCGGCCAGCCCGCCGCGTCCGAGGCCCCCGTCTCCACCGGAATGTGCAGTTCCGCCGCGGACTTGGCGAACGGCTCGGCGAGGCCCGGCACGTCCTTGGTCAACTGCACCCAGCTGCCGCCCAGATCGGTGCCGTGCAAGGTCACCTGGAGGTACGGGCGCAGCTCGTCGATCACCCCGGTCAGCGCCCGCGTCTCGGGCGGCAGCCGGTCCGGCGGCAGCACCGAGGGCGACCACTCCGGCTGCTCCGCGCCCGTCGGCCGGTAGAAGCCGAGGTGGTAGTCGAGCAGACTGCGCGGGGCCGGGGTGACGTGCAGACTCGCGCCGTCCGGGTCCGCGCACAGCAGGAAGTGCCAGGACGTGCCCGCGCGCAACTCGGGCTCCGCCAGCACTCTTTCGGCAAGCACCCGCAGGGTGGAGCCGCCCGTCGGCTCGTTGGCGTGCGCGCCCGCCACCACGAGCACCGCACGGCGGGCGTGCCCCACCGACAGCAGGTGCAAGGGTCTTCCCGCGCGCGAGACGCCCACCTGACGCAGCGCGCACAGCCCGGGTTCCTGCCCCGCCAACGCCTGAGCGGAGGCGACCAGTTCGGGAACGCTGGGATAGCGCAGCTCCGGCAGTGGACTCACCCCCGACTTGTCCGCCCGGCTTCGCCCTCCAAGTCCCGCACGCGCGCGGGCAACTGTCAAGCATGCGGCGGGGGAGGCTCCCGGGGGCGCCCGGACGCAGGGGCCCGCCCCCGTACGGGTCACTGCGTTCCGTGGGTTCACTGCTGGTGCAGACCGCGTCCCGCGAGCGTCAGGAACACCTCGCCCACCGCCTCCGACAGGGTGGGGTGCGGGTGCACGTGCCGGGCGACGTCCGCGGGCTCGGCGTCCCAGCCGACGATCAGCTGGCTCTCGGCGATCATCTCCGACACGTGGGGGCCGACCAGGTGCACGCCGAGCACCTGCCCGCCGCCGGCCTCCGCCACGACCTTCACCAGGCCGCCCTGCCCGTGCACCATGCCCTTGGCGACGGCGGTCAGCGGCATCGTGTCGACGTCGACCTCGTGCCCACGCCCGCGTGCCTCGGCCTCGGTCAGTCCCACCGAGGCGGTCTGCGGCGCGGAGTACGTCACCCGGGGCACGGCCGCGTAGTCCACCGGCGCCGACGGCAGCCCGGCCAGCGTCTCGGCCACCAGCAGGCCCTCCGCGAAGGAGGCGTGGGCGAGGCCGAGCGAGGGCGGCGGCAGCAGGTCGCCGACCACGTGCACGCCCGGCACGGCCGTCTCCAGCCGGCTCCAGTCCGCCGGTACGACGAACCCCCGCTCGTCCGTCGTCAGCCCGGCCGCGGCCAGGCCCAGCTCCTCGGTGACCGGCGCCCGGCCGACGGCCACCAGCAGCCGGTCCGCCGCCACCGTCCGGGTCTCGCCCCGCGCGGTGCGCACGCGCGCGCGTACGCCGTGCTCCAGCAGCTCCGCGTCCAGCAGCCGGGCGCCCGCCTGCACGTCGATCCCGCGCTTCTTCAGGCCGCGTGTCAGATGCCGGCTCACATCGGCGTCCTCCAGCGGCACGATCCGGTCGGCGGCCTCCACCAGGGTGACCTCCGCGCCCATGGACCGGTGGAAGGAGGCGTACTCCACGCCGATCGCGCCGCCGCCCAGCACCAGGACGGACGCCGGGAGCCCCGGCGCGAACAGCGCGTCGTCACTGGTCACCACGCGCCGCCCGTCCGGCGCGAGCCCCGGGAGCGTGCGCGGCCGCGAGCCGGTCGCGAGGACGATCCCGCGGCGCGCCGCGAAGTCCTGCACGCCGGGTGGCAGACCACCGGGTGCGCTCGGCGCGGTGTCCGCGCGCACCCCCTCCACCCGCACTGTGCGGGCCCCTGTCAGCCGCGCGCTGCCCCGCACCACCCGCACGCCCGCGTGCGCGAGATGCGCCTCCACGCCCTTGTGGTTGCGCGCCACGATGTCGTCCCGTGTGGCCACCAGCGCCCCCCAGTCGACGGAGTCCACGGTCGCCTTCACCCCCCAGCGCTCGCGGGCCTCGGCGATCCCGTCGACCAGCTCGGCGGCGTGCAGCATCGCCTTGCTCGGGATGCAGCCCCGGTGCAGACACGTCCCGCCGACCTTGTCGCGCTCGACCAGGACGACGTCCAGGCCGAGGGCGGCGGCGCGCAGGGCGGTGCCGTAGCCACCGGTGCCGCCGCCGATGACGATCACGTCGGATGTATGGATGCCCGTATCGATGGTCATGGCATCCACCTTCCGTCCACCCATTGTCATGAGTCCAAGGCAATGTTGTTGTAGAATCCATGCACGGTCTTTATGGGTGGACCATGCGGACGGAGAGTACGGAGAAGGGGAAGCGGAGTTGAGTCTGCGCCAGATGGAGTACTTCGTGACGGTCGTCCACGAGGCGTCGTTCACACGCGCGGCGGACGCCCTGCACGTCACCCAGCCCGCGCTCTCGCACCAGATCAAGGCGCTGGAGAAGTCGGTCGGCGGCGCCCTGCTGGAGCGGCTGCCCCGGGGCGTGCGCCTCACCCCCATGGGCCGCGCCTTCCTGCCGCACGCCGAACTCGCCGTCCGCAGCGCCGCGCAGGCCCGCCGCGCGGCCCGCGCCACCGTCGGCGCCGAGGGCGGCGAGCTGCACGTCGCGGCCCTGCACTCCATCGCCGTCGGCGCCCTGCCCGACGTCTTCGCCCGCTGGCGCACGGCCCACCCGAGGGTCCTGCTGCGCCTGCACGAGTACGCCACCGCCGAGGCCCTGGAGGAGGCCGTGCAGCACGGCACCGCCGACCTCGCCGTCGGCCCCGAGCCCGCCGGCCGGTCCGGCACCGTCGTGCCCGTCGGGGAGGAGGAGGTCGTCCTCGTCGTGCCCTTCGACGACCGCCTCGCGGGCCGTACGACGGTCACGCTCCCGGAACTCGCCGACCACCCGTGGATCCGCTGTGCCATGGAGCCCGTCGTGCACGGCGAACGCTTCCTCGACTGGGCCTGCGGGAAGGCCGGGTTCCGGCCCCGGACCGCCGTGTGGACCGAACACACCTCCACGGCCGTACGGATGGCCGCCGCCGGCGTCGGGGTGTGCGCCGCGCCCGCCCACATCGTGCGCGGCGCCGTCGGCGAGGACTGCGTGGTCCTCACCCCCGACCCGCCCTGGAAGCGCCCCCTGGCCGTCTACGCGCGCGTGCCGCCCACCGGGGCCGCCGCGGCCTTCGTGGACCTCCTGCACGCCTCCTGGCCGCCCCTGCGGACCCCCGGGCCGTACGACGACTGCGAGCTGCCCGCCGCACCGGCCACCTGACCCGGCCCCTCAGTCCTCCGCGACCCGCTCCAGCAGCGCCACCGGCAGCCGGTCCAGGAGGTCCGCCACACGCGCGTGGCCGGTGAACTCCCGTCCCGGGGTGAGCACGTCCGCCCAGCGGCCGGGCGGCAGCGGCAGCCGCGTCTCCCGCCAGCCGCCCGCCTCCGCGAGCCGCAGCGACAGCCGGGTCACCGCCGTGACCACCTCACCGGAGCGCGCGAAGGCCAGGCAGTGCTCGGCCGCCGGGCCCTCGGCGGCCAGCGGGTCGTACGACGCGTCCGCGCCGAACACGTCCGGCCGCCGGGCGCGCAGCCGCAGCGCCGCCGCCGTCAGCGCGTCCTTCTCGCCGGACGCCTCCGGCGGGAACGCCGCCGGCCGCCGGTTGTCCGGGTCCACCAGCGCCCGGTACTCGCCCTCCGAGCCCTGGTAGACGTCCGGCACCCCCGGCATCGTGAGATGGACCAGCGCGGTACCGAGGACGTTGGCCCGGATCTGCGGCTCCAGGGCCTTGCGGAACGCGGCCACGCGCTGGCCGGACGGCCCGCACGGCCCGGCCGCGACGAACGCCGCCACCGCCTCCTCGTACGGCGGCTCCTGCTCCGTCCAGCTGGTGTACATGCCCGCCTCGCGCACGTGCTTCAGCAGCGCCTGCCCAACCCGGTCGTCCGCGGCCTGGCCCAGCCCGAAGACCGTCTGCCAGGCCGCCCAGGCCAGCTGCCCGTCCGGCGCGCCCTCCTCGGCCAGGCTCACCTCGGCGAGCAGCGCCGACCAGCGGTCCGGGCACTCGGTGAGGACGGCGAGCGCGGCGCGCACGTCCGCGCTGCGCTTGGTGTCGTGCGTGGAGACGACCGTGCCGGTGAGCGGCCAGTCGCGCTGCACGCGCGCGCAGTACGCGTGGAACTCCTCCGGTGCCACGCCCGGACTGCCCGGATCGCCGCCCACCTCGGCCGTCGACAGCAGCGGCACGTAGCGGTAGAACGCCGTGTCCTCCACCGACTTGGCCCGCAGTGCCGAGGCGGTCTGCGCGAACCGGGTGCGGAACTCCACCCGGTCGGCGTGGTCCGGCGCCGACGGGTCGCCGGGCGGCTCGACCAGCAGCCGGCGCACGATGCCGACGGCCTCGGCCTCCTCGGGCACCACGAACGCCAGCCGGGCCTCCTCGGCCGCCTCCTCGGTGATCACGGCGGAGGCGTCACCGGAGGCGTACGGCCGGTAGACCCGCATCCGCACCAGCAGCTCCTCCACGGCCGTGCGCAGCGCCCAGGGCGCGCGGTCGCGCAGCGACAGGTCGGGCGAGGCGGCGCACAGCCGGGCGGCCACGCGGGTGAGCCGGTCCGTCTCGGTGGCCAGCTCGTGGGTGAGCACCTTGTACGCGGCCCGCCGCACCGTGGCCTCCCAGTTGCCGCCCCGGTCGGTCTGCGGCGCCGCGAACGCCCGGTACCGGCCCAGCAGTTCGTACGCCCCGGTACGGTCCGTGAACAGGCCGTCGACGTGCCGCAGGGCGTCGTAGCCCGTGGTGCCCGCGACGGGCCAGGAGGCCGGCAGGTGCTCGCCGTCGGCGAGGATCTTCTCCACGACCGTCCAGCGCCCGCCGGTCGCCTCGTGCAGCCGCGCCAGATAGCCGTCGGGGTCGGCGAGTCCGTCGGGGTGGTCGATCCGCAGCCCGTCGACCACGCCCTCCGCCAGCAGCCGCAGGATCGTGCCGTGGGTGGCCTCGAACACCTCCGGGTCCTCCACCCGCAGCCCGATCAGCTCGGAGATGCTGAAGAACCGCCGGTAGTTCAGCTCGGTACGGGCCAGCCGCCACCACACCGGGCGGTACCACTGGGCGTCCAGCAGCTCGGGCAGCGGCAGGTGCCCGGTGCCGGGGCGGAGCGGGAAGACGTGGTCGTGGTAGCGCAGCACGTCGCCGTCGGCCACCAGGTGCGCCAGCTCCGAACCGATCGGGCCGCCGAGCACCGGCAGCAGCACCCGGCCGCCCTGCGCCTCCCAGTCGATGTCGAACCAGCGTGCGTACGGCGACGCGGGCCCCTCGCGCAGCACCTCCCACAGGGCGCGGTTGTGCCGGGGCGACACCGCCATGTGGTTCGGCACGATGTCCACCACCAGGCCGAGGCCGTGCTCCCGCGCGGTGCGCGCCAGCGCGCGCAGCCCCTCCTCGCCGCCCAGCTCCTCGCGCACGCGCGCGTGGTCCACGACGTCGTAGCCGTGCACGGAGCCCGGGACGGCCTCCAGGACCGGGGACAGGTGCAGGTGCGAGACGCCGAGCGACGCCAGGTACGGTACGGCCGCTTCGGCGGCGGCGAACGGGAACGCGGGCTGGAGCTGCAGCCGGTAGGTGGCCGTGGGCACCCCCGGTCCGGGTCGCGCAGAAGTCATGGGAACCTACGTACCCCGCTCGCCGTCTTTTGTGTCATCACCCCCCGTACGGACCCACGCGCGCGGGCGCACGCAGCCCCGGCACACGCGCGTGCGGGACGCGCCGTCCCGTCGGGGCGGCCGCGTCGTCCCGCCGCACGCCCGCTACGCCGGTCGTTGCAGCACCGTCAGACTGCGGTCCGGCAGGGTGAGGCGGTCTCCGGCCGCGACCTTCTCGCCCGTCCCCGGCGGCACGCCCTCCGGGCGGGCCGTGTCGACCACCACCTGCCACTGCCGGCCGTGGTCGACCGGCACCAGGAAGTCCAGCGGCTCGGGTGAGGCGTTGAACATCAGCAGGAAGGAGTCGTCGGTGATGCGCTCCCCACGCGGACCGGGCTCGGAGATGGCGTTGCCGTTCAGGAACACCGTCAGCGCGGACGCCTGCGCCGAGTTCCAGTCCCGCTGCGTCATCTCACCGCCCTCCGGGGTGAACCACGCGATGTCGGACAGCTCGTCGTGCGTGCCCTCCACCGGACGGCCGTGGAAGAAGCGGCGCCGGCGGAAGACGGGGTGGTCGCGGCGCAGCCACACCATCGCGCGCGTGAACTCCAGCAGGCCGTTCTCCGGCGACTCCGGCGACTCCGGCCAGTCCAGCCACGACAGCTCGTTGTCCTGGCAGTAGGCGTTGTTGTTGCCGCGCTGGGTGCGGGCGAACTCGTCGCCGTGGCTGATCATCGGCACGCCCTGGGACAGCATCAGCGTGGCGATGAAGTTCCGCATCTGCCGGGCGCGCAGCCGCAGCACCTCCTCGTCGTCGGTGTCGCCCTCCACCCCGCAGTTCCAGGACCGGTTGTGGCTCTCGCCGTCCCGGTTGTCCTCGCCGTTGGCACTGTTGTGCTTGTCGTTGTACGCCACGAGGTCGTGCAGCGTGAATCCGTCGTGGCAGGTGACGAAGTTGATGGAGGCGAGCGGCCGGCGGCCGTCGTCCTGGTAGAGGTCGGAGGAGCCGGTCAGCCGGGAGGCGAACTCCGCGAGCGTGCGCGGCTCGCCCCGCCACAGGTCCCGTACGGTGTCGCGGTACTTGCCGTTCCACTCGGTCCACAGGGGCGGGAAGTTGCCCACCTGGTAGCCGCCCTCGCCCACGTCCCACGGCTCGGCGATCAGCTTGACCTGGGAGACCACCGGGTCCTGCTGCACCAGGTCGAAGAACGACGACAGCCGGTCCACCTCGTGGAACTGCCGGGCCAGCGTGGCCGCCAGGTCGAAGCGGAAACCGTCGACGTGCATGTCGGTGACCCAGTACCGCAGCGAGTCCATGATCAGCTGGAGCACGTGCGGGGACCGCATGAGCAGGGAGTTCCCGGTGCCCGTGGTGTCCATGTAGTAGCGGGGATCGTCCGCGAGCCGGTAGTACGACGGGTTGTCGAGGCCCTTGAAGGACAGCGTCGGGCCCAGATGGTTGCCCTCGGCGGTGTGGTTGTAGACCACGTCCAGGATGACCTCGATGCCGGCCTCGTGCAGCGCCCGGACCGCCGACTTGAACTCCAGCACCTGCTGGCCGCGGTCGCCCCAGGAGGCGTACGCGTTGTGCGGGGCGAAGAAGCCGATGGTGTTGTAGCCCCAGTAGTTGTTCAGGCCCATGTCGACCAGCCGGTGGTCGTTCACGAACTGGTGGACGGGCATCAGTTCGAGCGCCGTCACCCCGAGCTTGACCAGGTGTTCGATGATCGCCGGGTGGGCGAGGGCCGCGTAGGTGCCGCGCAGCTCCTCGGGCAGCCCCGGGTGGCGCATGGTCAGGCCCTTGACGTGGGCCTCGTAGATCACGGTGTGGTGGTAGTCGGTGCGCGGGGGCCGGTCGTCGCCCCAGTCGAAGTACGGATTGATCACCACGGAGGTCATGGTGTGCGGCGCCGAGTCCAGGTCGTTGCGCCGGTCCGGCGCGCCGAAGTGGTAGCCGTACACCTCCTCGCCCCACCGGACCGAGCCGCTGACCGCCTTCGCGTACGGGTCGAGCAGCAGTTTCGCCGAGTTGCAGCGCAGCCCGCGCCCGGGGTCGTACGGGCCGTGCACCCGGAACCCGTACCGTTGCCCCGGCATCACGCCCGGCACGTACGCGTGCCGCACGAACGCGTCGCTCTCGCGCAGTTCCACCGCCGTCTCCGAGCCGTCGTCGTGCAGCAGACACAGCTCTACTCGGTTCGCGGCCTCCGTGAAGACCGCGAAGTTGGTTCCGGCGCCGTCATAGGTGGCGCCGAGCGGATACGCCTCTCCAGGCCAGACCTGCATGAATACGACTCTCCCAGGTGTGCCGTCCGGGTGGGGCCGAGTCGGCCCCGCGTCTCGTCCGAAAGTGAGGCAACCTCCCGTGGCTCACCCGCCCTCTTGTTCAGTGACCAGTGCGCACGGCGGTTCTGGTACCCGCCGTACGCCGAACCAGCGGGGCAGACACGCAATCCCGGGGACCAAGGGGAGCAGGGGGAGGATGTGCGCGAGAAAGTCCACCGCCATCTGGGCAAAGTACTGACCGGTGCGGCTCTGGCCGCGGCGGGGACCGCCGCCATGGTCGCGGTCACCCTGCCGGGGACGGCGGGTGCGGACGACTCCGGAGGGGCCGGCGGCGGAACGCGGGCCGCGCGGCAGGCCGGGCAGGGCCAGGACGCCGCACCGCCCGGCGTCGTCGAGCAGCCACCCGCCGAGGCGAAGCAGGGCACCGGACGTGATCCGCTGACCGACGACGAGATCCGGCGGGTCGAGAAGATCGCCGAGGCCGGACGGCTTTCGGCCACCGGCCGGGACGTCGCCGGAGACCGCGGACCGCAGCGGCTGAGC
Organism: Streptomyces sp. NPDC046881; assembly: GCF_040645015.1. Lineage (NCBI taxonomy): Bacteria > Bacillati > Actinomycetota > Actinomycetes > Kitasatosporales > Streptomycetaceae > Streptomyces > Streptomyces sp. NPDC046881. The sequence goes on from NZ_JBEYXJ010000003.1 coordinate 78,226, forward strand.
ACCGACCTCGCCGAACCGGGGGCCGCCGAGGCCGACGACCCGGACGCGCCGCGGCGGGCCGACGTGACCTTCTACGACTACCGGAACGACACACTCGTCACCAGGACCGTCGACCTCGCCACCGGCAAGGTCGAGCACACCGGCACCCAACGCGGTGTCCAGCCACCGCCGGCCCGCGCCGAGAGCGCGGAGGCGGCCCGGATCCTGATCGCCGACGGGCTGGGCGCGGGCCTCAAGGCGGACTACAAGGACGCCACCGGCAAGGAACTCACCTCACCGGACCAGCTGGAGCTGAGCGGCGGGATCTACCAGGCCTCGCCGGGCGCCCAGCCCGCCGTGCTCGACCGGTGCGGCGAGCACCGGTGCGTGCGGCTGTTCACCAAGGTCCGCAACGGGCCCTGGATCGACACCAGAGACCTGGTGATCGACCTGAGCACCCGCAAGGCCGCCGCCCTCGACCGCGGCTGACCGGCCGCCGCCCGCCTTTCCCACGGAACCTCCGGCAAGGGAGTCACCTCTTCATGCCCGAAAAGCACCCGGCCGGCGGCACGTCCGGCCTCGGCCGTGCCGCCCGCAAGAGCGCGGCCGTCGCCCTGTCCCTCGCCGCGCTGGCCGCCGGCGTCACGACGGCCGCCGGCCCGGCCGCGGCCCGGCCCCGGACCGCGCCCGCGGCGGCCCCCGGCTGCAGCGCCGCCTACACCATCGAGCAGAAACTCACCACCGGCACGACCTGGCGGATGTGCTGGCGCTACGACAGCAAGGCCGGCCTCGTCCTGGAGGACGTCTCCTACCAGCCCAAGGGCGAGAACAAGCCGATCAAGGTACTCAACAGCGCGAGACTCGGCCAGATCCACGTCCCGTACGACGACGGGAAGCACGAGTACTACGACCTGACGGGCCAGACCTTCGCCCAGGACCTGATGGAACTCTCACCCGGCGAGTGCCCCGGCGGCACCATCAAGACGGTCAAGGTCCCCGACGGCGACCCGCGCCACCCGAACGTCAACGGCCTGTGCACCACCACCCGGTCGCGTGGTCACGCCTACCGGATGCACGACCTCCTCCAGCCGGACAGAACCTACCAGCAGCAGGGCAAGGACCTGCTGGTCTACACCGTCAACCAGGTCGGCTGGTACGAGTACATCAGCGAGTGGCGCTTCCAGGACGACGGCACGATCACCATGAACGTCGGCGCCACCGGCAGCCTCTCCTTCGAGGACTACAACGCCCAGGACGGCCGCGGCTGGCCCATCGGCAAGGGCGCCCGGGACTACTCCACCAGCCACAGCCACAACGTCTTCTGGCGGCTGGACTTCGGACTCGACGGCTCGTCCGGGACGAAGGTCGAGCAGTACGACTCGACCGTCAGCGCCCCCTCCGGCTCGCGGGAGGGCCCGACCGCCAGGACCACCCGCACCAAGGTCACCAAGGAACTCGCGGGCGACTACAAGGCCTACCGCTGGTGGCGGGTGGTCAGCGCGACCGGCAGGAACAAGGACGGGCACGCCCGTTCGTACGAGCTGGTCCCCGGGCCCACCACCAGGTACCCGGGGCGCGACTTCACCAGGCACGACATGTACGTGACCGAGTACGACAAGTGCGAGCTGTTCGCCAACGACAACCCCGCCTGCGCCGGCGGGCACCCGAAGTCCGTCGACAAGTGGGTCAACGGCCAGAGCCTCACCCACCCGGTGGTCTGGATGAACGTCGGCTTCCACCACATCGCCCGCGACGAGGACCAGCAGCCCATGCCCGTGCACTGGCAGGGCTTCTCCATCGCCCCGCGGGACGTCACGGCTATGAATCCGCTCACTCCGCAGGAGCTGGCATGGCAGAACGGACACTGGGAACCGCGTAGTTGAGCCGAGAGGACGGGAAACCGACCTGTCCATCCGGCTGCACCGCCGACCGCTCGCGGAGTACCCTTCCTTGATCGTTGAGACGGGAAAGGCCCGGGGGAGCGGAAGGCGGTGCACGGGTGGGCTCGGGAGGGCTGGAGCTGCCTCCTGGTGACGAGGGTCACGAGGGGAACTCCACAGACGTCCCGCCCGGCGCGGTGTCCCTGGCCCGGCCGATGGACGCGGGATCCATCGGGCCGGAGCTGGACTGGGACGCCGACGCCTGGCGTGAGGTGCGCACCCGCGCCCAGCGGGCGGGCCGGGCCTACATCTGGCTGAACCTCGTCGAACAGCGGCTGCGCGCCGTCGTGGCGGCCGTACTGCGGCCCATCTACGAACCCGTCCACGGCGACGAGTGGGTGGTGGCCGCGGCCGGCCCGGCCGGACAGGAGTGGGTGCAGCGCGCGGTCGCCGTGCGCGAGGTCAGCCGACGCAAGGGCTACCTGCTCGACCCGGCCGACGACAACGTGCTCAGCTTCCTCACCCTGCCGCAGCTGCGTGAACTGGTGGTGCAGCACTGGCCGTGCTTCGAGCCGTACTTCGACGAACGCCGGGACCTGGAACTCGCCCTGGACGAGCTGGAGGTGACGCGCAACGTCGTCTCCCGCAACCGGGCCCTGTCCGAGGCGGTCCTCGGCCAGGCCGAGCGGGCCTCCGCCCGGCTGCTGGAGATGCTCGGCGCGGGCGGGGACGTCCCCTCGGCACGGCGGCTGCCCGTGGACGCGGTCGAGGACCTGGTCGGCGACCGGTACGCCGACGTCGTCGCGGTCCACGCCGACCGGGTGCGGCTGCTGCGCCAGTTCCCGGCCGAGGACATCTTCGGCGGAGCCCGCCGGCTCGACGCCATCGGCATCGGCCTCAACCTGCTGGTGCAGAACTTCTCCGGGCGGCGTCTGGTCCGGCTCGCCGAGTCCGGCTGCCGGGTGCGGCTGCTGTTCCTCAACCCGGCCTCCAGCTCGGTCAAGCGCCGCGAACGGGAACTCGGGATGAAGCGGGGCGAGCTGAGCCGCTCGGTCGAGATGAACATCCTGCACATGCGCCGGGTGCGGTCCCGGCTGCGCGACCCGGGCGCGTTCGAGATCCAGGTGTACGACGAGACGCCCCGCTTCACCGCCTACCTGGTGGACGGCGACGGTGCCGACGGGATCGCCGTGGTGCAGTCCTACCTGCGCGGGGCGCGGGGGATGGAGTCACCGGTGCTGGTGCTCCGCAACGGCAGCAAGCTGGTCAAGTCGGACGACGTGAACGAAGCCGGACTCTTCCCGACATACCGCGAGGAATTCGAGCTGACGTGGGCGGATTCGCGCCCGGTGTCCTGAACTGTCCGTGACGGCAAGCGGAACGCAGTCCTCGGATTGTCAGTGCCGCGTGCGATGGTGGAAACCACTGGGGGAAAGCACCACCAAGAAGGGGGGCCGCCCATGGGCTGGCACCGGGAGCTGCTGATCGGCTTCGACCTGGAGACGACCGGGACCGATCCGCGTGCGGCGCGCATCGTCACGGGTGCCGTGATCGAGGTCAGGGCCGGCGAGCCCATGGGACGCCGGGAGTGGCTGGCCGATCCGGGCGTGGAGATCCCGGCCGACGCGGTCGCCGTCCACGGCATCAGCAACGAACGCGCGGCGGCCGAGGGCCGCCCGGCCGACCAGGTGGCCGACGCCATCGCGGACGTCCTGGTCGCCTACTGGAAGACGGGCGTCCCGGTCGTCGCCTACAACGCGGCCTTCGACCTCACCCTGCTCTCAGCCGAACTGCGGCGGTACGAGCTGCCCTCGCTGACCGACCGGCTCGGCGGCGCCCGCCCCGCCCCGGTCATCGACCCGTACACCATCGACCGCTGGGCCGACCGCTACCGCCGCGGCAAACGGAACCTGGAGGCGGTCTGCGCCGAGTACGGCATAGTCCTCGGCGCGGCCCACGACGCCACCGCCGACGCCCTCGCCGCGGCGCGGCTCGCCTCCGCGATAGCCGAGCGCCACCCGAAGATCGCCTCCCTGGGCCCGGCCGAACTGCACCAGCGGCAGATCGAGTGGTACGCGGACTGGGCGGCCGACTTCCAGGCGTTCCTGCGCCGCAAGGGGGAGACGGACGCGGTGGTCGACGGCACGTGGCCACTGCGCGAACTGACGGAGGGCCAGCCCGCCTAGCCGCTCCTCTTCCGCTGGCGCGGGGCGCTCTCACGCGGCCCGCCTGCGACGGGCACCCTCAGAAGGGGTACCACCGCACCGTCGCGTCCCCGTCCCGCAGTGACGCCACCCGGCGCTCGAACTCGGCCAGTGCCTTGGGGTTGCTCGGAGCGTGCTGGGCCACCCAGGCGCAGCTCGCCGTCTCCCGGGCGCCCCGCAGCACCGCACAGCCCTCCCACTCGCGCACGTCCCAGCCGTACGCCTCGGTGAAGGAGTCGTACGCCTCGGCGGGCAGCCCGTAGCGGTCGCGGGAGAGGGCCATGACCACCAGGTCGTGCTCGCGCAGGTCGGCGGAGAAGGTCTCCAGGTCGACCAGGACCGGCCCGTCCGGCCCCACGTGGACATTGCGGGGCAGGGCGTCGCCGTGGACCGGACCCGGCGTCAGGTGCGGGGTCAGCGCCGCCGCCTGGGCCGCGAAGCCGTCGCGGCGCGCCCGCAGATAGGCCGCGTCCCGCGGGTCGATCGCGTCGCCCGCGAGCCGCAGCCAGCGCTCCACACCGCCCAGCAGGTCGCGGGGCGGCAAGCCGAAGGGAGGAGAAGGCAGTGCGTGCACCCTGCGCAGCAGTCCGGCCAGGTCCCGCGGCTCGGCGGGCCGTACGGGATCCGGCAGCCGGTGCCACACGGTCACCGGACGGCCGTCCACCAGCAGCGGCTTCGGCTCGGCCGCCCGCACCGCCGGCACACCGGCCTCGGCCAGCCACCCGGCGACGGCCAGCTCGCGCTCGGCCCGCGCCAGCAGTTCGGCGTCCCGGCCCACCTTCACCACCAGATCACCGGCCGCGAACACCGCGTTCTCGCCGAGGGCCAGGAGCCGTGCGTCCCGGGCCGGGCCCGGCAGCACTCCCGCCGCGGCCAGTACGTCCCGTGCGCGTGCCTCGTCCATCCTCGTGCCTCCGTGCCGTCTTCCCGTGCCGTGCCGTGCCTGTCCGGTCCGCGGTCCTCGTCCTCGTCCTCGTCCTCGGCCAGTCTCGCATTCGCACAGGTCGGCCGCCGTGCGCGGGCTCTTGACGAGGTACCGGGCCTTCACGACCATGAACACGCCAACCGGTGCAGGCAAAGGGGCTGGTTCCGTGACATCAGTGGCCGAGGCGCGGACACCACCGGCAGCGGCACGAGGGCCGGCCGGCCGCCGGGTCGCCGATCACGGTTCCTGGTTCCTGGTCCTGCCCGCCCTCCTCCCGATCCTCCTGCTGAGCGTCGGCCCGCTGCTCTACGGCATCCTGCTGGCCTTCACCGACGCCCAGTCCGGCCGGACGGCCGCCACCCGGTGGATCGGCGCCCTCAACTTCCGGGACCTGCTGCACGACACCCTCTTCTGGGAGTCCTTCCGGATCGGACTGGTCTGGGCGGCCGGCGTGACCGTGCCGCAGTTCCTGCTGGCGCTCGGCCTGGCCCTGCTGCTGAACCAGGACCTCCGCCTGCGCGGCCTGGCCCGCGCCCTCGCGATCGTGCCCTGGGCGATGCCCGAGGTCGTCGTCGGCATCATGTGGCGGCTGGTCTACAACCCGGACGCCGGTGTCCTCAACGAGACCCTGCGCGACCTCGGTCTCGGCGCCGGCCGGGACTGGCTGAGCGGCCTGGCCACCGCGCTGCCCGCCGTGATCGTCGTCGGCGTCTGGGCGGGCCTGCCGCAGACCACGGTCGCGCTGCTCGCCGGACTGCAGAACGTCCCGCGCGAACTCCACGAGGCGGCGGCCGTCGACGGCGCGGGCGCCTGGCGCCGCTTCCGCGCCGTCACCTGGCCCGCGCTCCGGCCGGTGGCCCTCGCCGTCACCGCGCTCAACCTCATCTGGAACCTCAACTCCTTCGCCCTCGTCTACGTGCTCACCAGCGGCGGGCCCGGCGGCAGGACCCGGCTGCCGATGCTCTTCGCCTACGAAGAGGCCTTCCGCTACGGCCAGTTCGGCTACGCGGCGGCGATGGGCTGCGTCCTCGTCGCGGTGGTCTCGGTCCTGCTCGCGGTGTTCCTGGCCGGCCGGCTGCGAGGCGGTGACACCGCATGAGGACGGCACTGACCCCCCGCACTCCCCGCTCTCCCCGGGCCTCGCGGGCTCGCCGCGCCGCCCGCGCCGGACAGTACACCGCCCTCCTCGGCTACCTGCTGTTCCTCGCCTTCCCCTTGCTGTGGCTGCTGTCCACCGCGCTGAAGTCCCCCCGGGAACTGGGCAGTCTGCACCCGGCCTGGATCCCGCGCGACCCGACCCTGGCCAACGTCCGGCAGGCCTTCGCCCAGCAGCCGCTGGCGCACGCCGCCCTCAACTCGCTGCTGGTGGCGTTCTGCACCGCCGTCGTCGCCGTACTGATCGCCACCCCGATGGCCTACGTCATGGCCCGCCACCGCACCCGGCTGGCCCGGGCCGCCACGGGGTGGGTGGTGGTCAGCCAGGCCTTCCCCTTCGCGCTGGTGATCATCCCGCTGTTCCTGGTGCTGAAGAACCTGCGCCTGATCGACTCTCTGACCGGACTGGTGCTGGTGTACGTGGTGTGGGCGCTGCCGTTCGCGCTGTGGATGCTCGTCGGCCATGTCCGGGCGGTGCCCGTCGAGTTGGAGGAGGCGGCGGCCGTCGACGGCGCCGGGCGGCTGAGAACGCTGGTGTCGGTGACGGCACCGCTGCTCGGCCCCGGCATCGCGGCGACGGCCCTGTTCGCCTTCGTCACCGCGTGGAACGAGTTCTTCTTCGCGCTGGTGCTGCTCAAGAGCCCCGGCAAGCAGACCCTCCCGGTCGTCCTCACCCACTTCATCGGCGCGGAGGGCGTGGCCGACCTCGGCCCGCTGGCCGCCGCCGCGTTCCTCGCCACCCTGCCCTCCGTGGCCGTCTTCGCGCTCGTCCAGCGGCGGATCACGGGCGGCCTGCTCGCCGGGGCGGTGAAGAGCTGATGCGCACCGCACTCGCCACGGCGCTCGCCGCCCTCGTGCTCCTCCTCGCGGGCTGCTCCCCGGGCGGCCGCACGGACGGCGGCCCGGTCACCCTGCGCTTCCAGTCCCTGGCCTGGCAGCAGGAGTCCGTCGCCGCCAACAAGGAGCTGGTGCGGGAGTGGAACGCCACCCACTCCGACGTCAAGGTCGAGTACGTCCAGGGAAGCTGGGACAGCGTGCACGACCAGCTGCTCACCTCCTTCGAGGGCGGCGAGGCCCCGGACGTCATCCACGACGCCTCCGACGACCTGGCCGACTTCGCCTACGGCGGCTACCTCGCCGACCTGACCGGGCTGCTGCCCGCCCGGCTGCGGTCCGACATCCCGCGCTCCGGCTGGGCGACGGCCACCTTCGGGCACGGTGTCTACGGCGTGCCGTTCCTCCAGGAGCCCCGGGTGCTCATCGCCGACGCCGACCGGCTGCGCGCGGCGAAGGTGCGCATACCGACGCCCGGACACCCGTGGAGCTGGGCGGAGTTCCGGCAGGTCGCCAAGCGGCTGAGCGGGCCGGGGCGGTACGGCGTGGCCTGGCCGCTGAAGGAGCCCGTCTCCGCCACCCTCAACCTGTCCCTGTCGGCGGGCGGGCGGCTCTTCCACCGGGGCGCGGACGGCAGGGTCACCGTACGGTTTACGGCCGGGGACGCGGTCGTCCCGCGCACCATCCGCGACCAGCTCGTCCTCGACCGCAGCGCGCCCGCCTCGACGCTCGGCAGCGGTGGCTCGGACACCCTGCCCGGCTTCTTCGCCGGCCGGTACGCGATGGTCCCGCTGGGCTTCTCCTACCGTCAGCAGATCGTGCAGCAGGCGCCCGAGGACTTCCGCTGGACGGTCCTGCCGGCCCCGGCCGGAGCCGACGGGCTCGCCCAGGGCGTCAGTCCGCAGACGCTGTCCGTGTCCGCCGACTGTCCGCACAAGAAGGAGGCGGTCGCGTTCATCGACTTCCTGCTGCGGCCGCGGAACATGGTCCGTCTCGCCCTCGGCGACTGGATGCTGCCGACCGGCACCCGGGCGCTGAAGGACCCGGCTCTGCACACCGCCGAGTACGGCTGGGCCACCGGCACCGCCCTCGCGGCCCGGCTGCGCCCGGCGCCCGCCCAGTCCGTGCGTGGCTACCCGGAGTGGAAGGACAAGGTGGCCACCCCGGCCTACCAGGAGTACTACAGCGGCGCGATCGGCCTCGAAGAGCTGCGCCGGCGCCTCGAACGGGACGGCAACCTGGTGCTGGCGCGCTACCAGCGCTGAGCGGTCCCCTCCGGCAGGAGCCGGGTGCAGGGACGAGAGCCAGAGGTGCACGGAAAAGAGTTAGACGAGACGTATCGTCTCGCCTAGTCTCGGCGATATGCCTTCTACGACCCCGCCCGCCCATATCGCCATGTTCTCCATCGCCGCCCACGGCCACGTGAACCCCAGCATGGAGGTGATCCGCGAACTCGTCGCCCGTGGCCACCGCGTCACCTACGCCATCCCGCCGGCCTTCGCCGACAAGGTGGCCGCCACCGGCGCCCGGCCCGTGCCCTACACCTCCACCCTGCCCGGACCCGACGCCGACCCCGACGCCTGGGGGACCACCCTGCTCGACAACGTGGAGCCGTTCCTGGCCGACGCGATCCAGGCGCTCCCGCAGCTCGCCGAGGCCTACGCCGGCGACATCCCCGACCTCGTCCTGTACGACATCACCTCCTACCCGGCCCGCGTCCTCGCCCACCGCTGGGGCGTCCCGGCGATCTCCCTCTCCCCGAACCTCGTCGCCTGGGAGGGGTACGAGGAGGAGGTCGCCGAGCCGATGTGGCGGGAGCCGCGGCGGACCGAGCGCGGGCGGGCCTACTACGCCCGGTTCGAGGCGTGGCTGGCCGAGAACGGGATCACCCTGGACCCGGACTCCTTCGCGGGCCGCCCGGACCGCTCCCTGGTGCTCATCCCGAGGGCACTCCAGCCGCACGCCGACCGGGTCGACGAACGCGTCCACACCTTCGTCGGCGCCTGCCAGGGCGACCGCGCCGGCCAGGGCGACTGGCAGCGCCCCGCGGACGCGCGGAAGGTCGTCCTGGTCTCCCTCGGATCGTCCTTCACCAAGCAGCCCGCCTTCTACCGGGAGTGCGTGCGCGCCTTCGCGGACCTGCCCGGCTGGCACGTCGTCCTCCAGGTGGGCCGGCACGTGACCCGGGACGAGCTGGGCGACGTACCGGACCAGGTGGAAGTGCACAGCTGGGTGCCGCAGTTGGCGATCCTGCGGCAGGCCGACCTGTTCGTCACGCACGCGGGTGCCGGCGGCAGCCAGGAGGGGCTCGCCACCGCCACGCCGATGATCGCCGTACCGCAGGCCGTCGACCAGTTCGGCAACGCCGACATGCTCCAGGGGCTCGGGGTCGCCCGGCACCTGCCCGCCGAGGAGGCCACCGCCGACCGGCTCCGCGAGGCCGCGCTCGCCCTGGTGGACGACCCGGAGGTGGCCCGCCGCCTCAAGGAGGTGCAGGCGGAGATGGCCCAGGAGGGCGGCACCCGGCGGGCGGCCGACCTCATCGAGGCCGAACTGCCCGGCCGCGCCCGGAGGTAAGCGGTCGCCGGAGCGGTACGGGCCTCGCGGACGACCGCGGGTGGGGGCCGCCGGAGCGGTACGGGCCTCGCGGACGACCGCGGGTGGGAGCGCGGCAGGGCCCGCCGGTCCCCACGGGGAACCGGCGGGCCCTGCGCCGACGGGCGGAATCAGACGGTCAGCCGCTCGCCCCGGTCGGGCACCGGCGAGGCGGCCTGCTCCGGCGCCTCGTCGTGGGTGAGGTCCGGCAGCCGGTGCAGCCACTTCGGCAGGTACCAGTTGCGCTCGCCGAGCAGCGCCATGACCGCCGGCAGCAGCACCCCGCGGATGACCGTGGCGTCGATCAGGACCGCCGCGGCCAGGCCCACGCCCATCTGCTTCATGGACTGCATGGACAGCGTGCCGAAGATGGCGAACACGGCGACCATGATCACGGCGGCGCTGGTGACGACCCCAGCCGTGGTGACCACGCCGTGCCGGATCGCGTCCTTCGTCGTCCGGCCGCGCATCCGCGCCTCACGGATCCGGGAGACCACGAACACGTGGTAGTCCATCGACAGTCCGAACAGGATCACGAAGAGGAACAGCGGCAGCCAGGTGACGATCGCGCCGACCCCCTCCGCCCCCACCAGCGAGGCACCCCAGCCGTGCTGGAAGACGGCGACGAGGATGCCGTACGCGGCGGCCACCGACAGCAGGTTCAGCACGATCGACGTGAGCGCGACCGTCAGCGAACGGAACGACAGCAGCATCAGCAGGAAGGCGAAGACGACCACGAACGCGAAGACCGGCACGACGGAGCCCATCAGCTGGTCGTTGAAGTCGTGGTTGCCCGCGACCTGCCCGGTGATCGGCGCCTGCACACCGTCGGCCTTGCCGAGGGTGGCGGGCCGCACCTCGTCGCGCAGCTTCTCCAGGCTCTTGGTCGCCCGGTCCATGTCGGAACCGCCGACCAGCGGCACGGAGACCAGGGCGACGTTCTGCGCGTCGTACAGCTTGACCTCGACCGGGCCGCGCGAGGCGCCCGAGGCGATGGCCTGCTTGCGGAAGTCGGCCAGCGCCTGGCGCACGCCGGGGGCGTTGATGTCGTCGGCCTTGACGACGACCTGGGCCGGCTCGCTGCCGCCCGGGAAGGCCTCGTTGAGGTGGTTGTACGTCTGCACCATGGGCAGCGAGTCGCCGAACTCCTGGTCCAGGGTGAGCTGCTGGGTCTTCATGCCGAGCGCGGGCGCGGCGATCGCCAGCAGCGCGCCGGCCGCGACGACGACCGAGACCAGCGGCTTGGCGAGCACACCCCGCAGCACGGCCGACCAGAACCGGCTGTCCCCGTTCCCCTTGCGCCGGCGGCGGCCCAGGAACGGGAGGCGGCCCTTCTCGACCCGCTCGCCGAGCAGCGACAGCAGCGCGGGCAGCACGGTGACCGAACCGACCATGGCGACCGCCACGACCATCAGCGAGGCCAGACCCATCGCCTCGAACTCGGCGAGCCCGGTGAACAGCATGCCCGCCATCGCCACGCACACGGTCACACCGGAGACGACGATCGCCCGGCCGCTGGTGGCGGCGGCGATCCGCAGCGCGGTCCCCGCGTCCCGGCCGGCGGCCCGCTCCTCGCGCTCGCGGCGCAGGTAGAACAGGCAGTAGTCGACGCCGACGGCCATACCGACCAGCAGCATCACGGAGTTGGCCGTGTCGCTCATCGGCTGGAGGTGGCTGACCAGACCCATCAGGCCCATCGTCGCCATGATCGCGGTGATCGCGAGGGCCACCGGCAGCAGCGCGGCCACCAGCGCGCCGAACGCGATCAGCAGGATGCCGAGGGCCACCGGCACCGCCGAGTACTCGGCCTGCTGGAAGTCGTCCCCGAAGGCGTCCTTGTACTGCTTCTGCATGCTGGCGCCGCCGATCTCCTCGATCCGCAGGCCCGCGTGGTCCTTCTGCACCCCGGCGACGGCGTCCAGCACCGGCTCGATCCGGTCGGCGGCCGTCTCCGCGTCACCGCGCAGGTCGAACTGGACCAGTGCGCTGCGCCCGTCGCGGGAGATGGTGTGCGTGTCGTACGGCGAGGTGACGCCCGTGACCTTGCCGGTGCCCTCGACGGCCTTGACGACGTCGGCGACGGCCGCGCGGAACTCGGCGCCGGTGGCCTTGACGGCACCGGTTCTGCCCTGGATCAGCACGGTCTCGCCGGCCGGCTCCTCGATCCCGGCATCCTCGATGATCTTCGCGGCGGTGTGGGTCTCGCCCTTGAGCTGGTCGCTCTGGTCCACGTCGACCCGGCCCGCCGCGGAGCCGAGCCCCATCGCCAGCACCACGAACAGCACCCATATGCCGACGGCCGCCCAGCGATGCCGGGCGCTCCAGCCGCCGGCGCGGGCGGCCAGCCCCCGCACCCGCACCTCTGTGTTCCCCATGACGGGCCTGCCCCCCTCGTGTGCGGTGACGGCCCCCTGCCGTCACCTCTGTGCGTGTTCGATTCGACGGTAGGGCCCGGATAAGGACGGCTCGTCGTACTGGCCGGTGAACTGCGAGGTGGCCGGATCACCACTGGGGAGGACAACGGCCCCTTACATCTATCGCCGGTTCTCGGGGACGGCGCTCAGGGCCCCGGTGTCCGATCCGCCGCCAGGGCTCCCGGTTTGTCATTGCGAAAGTTTGTTGAACAAGTCACAGCTGTGTGGAGGAGTTGATCCACACCCCGTTGATCGGCGAGAGTTTCGCGCAACCCGGCCCACGCCGGGCGCGGCCGTCGTGCCCGCCCCCACGGGGCACGGCGGCCGCACGGCACGGCGCCGGACACCGGGCACCACGGGACCGGCCGCGTGTGCGAGGCTCGGCGGCATGCGCTACATCATCATCGGAGCCGGCGCGGTCGGCGGCACCGTCGGCGGCCGGCTGGCCCAGGCCGGGCGCGAGGTCGTCCTCGTCGCCCGCGGCGCCCACCTGGCCGCCCTCCGCGAGCACGGGCTGCGACTGCGGGTCCCGCAGGGGGAGTCGACGCACCGGCTGCCCGCCGTCGACGGGCCGGGACCGCTCGGCGAACTGCGCCCCGACGACGTCCTCGTGCTCGCCGTGAAGACCCAGGACACCGTGGCCGCCCTGGAGACCTGGGCCGGCACACCCGTCGCCGGCGGCGGCACCGCGGCCGAACGGCTGCCGCTCGTCTGCCTGCAGAACGGCGTCGAGAGCGGCCGGCTGGCACTGCGCCGCTTCCGGCGCGTGTACGGCGTCTGCGTCTGGCTGCCCTCCACCTTCGTGGAACCCGGTGTCGTCTCCGCCGCCGGTGCCCCGCTCACCGGCGTGCTGCACCTCGGCCGCACCCCGCACGGCACCGACGACACCGCCCACCGGATCGCCGCCGACCTCACGGACGCGCACTTCGAGGCGCCGGTCGTGCCCGACGTGGCCCGCTGGCAGTACGCCAAGCTGCTCGGGAACCTCGGCAACGCGCTGGAGGCGGTCAGCGGACCCGTGGCGAGCGAGCCGGCCGAGGCGCTGTTCGCGCGGGTCCGGGCGGAGGGCGAGGCGGTGCTCGACGCCGCCGGGATCGCGTACGCCGGTGCCGGGGAACAGCGCGCGGCCCGCGGCGACAAGGTCACCCTGGTCCCGCTGGACGGGGCCCCGCGCGGCGGCGGCTCCTCCTGGCAGTCGCTGGTCCGGGGCACCGGCACCATCGAGGCCGACTACCTCAACGGCGAGATCGTCCTGCTCGGCCGGCTGCACGGCGTCCCCACCCCGCTGAACGAGCTGCTGCAACGCCTCGCCAACGAGTTCGCGCGCGAGGGCCGGCCGGCCGGTTCGCTGCCGGTCGCCGACCTGGTGCGGCTGGCCGACGAGGTGGTACGGCAGGGCGGCTGACCGGCCGAACCGGCCACGGGGGTGCGCCGATTGGGCCAGTCACAAGGTGGACGATTGGGCCGGGACCACGGTCCACCCGGGCACTAGCGTCGCCGTCATGACGCACAGCAGCACCGCCGCCCCGCCCCGCACCGCCGCCGGCCCCACCCGGATCGACTTCTTCTTCGACCCGGCCTGCCCGTTCGCCTGGATCACCTCCCGCTGGCTGCTGGAGGTCGAGCGGTTGCGCCCGCTCGACCTCCGGTTCCGGGTGATGAGCCTCCACCTGCACAACACCGGCAACGACCTGCCCGACTGGTACCGGGACCTGGTGGACCGCTCGATCGGCCCGGTGCGGGTCGCCGCTGCCGCCGCCGAAGCGCACGGCGACGGGGTGCTGCGCGACCTGTACACCGCGTTCGGCACCCGCATCCACGACCACGGTGTCAAGGACTTCGACACGGTGGTCACCGAGTCGCTGGCCGAACTCGGCCTTCCCGCAGGCCTGTCGGCCGCGGCCCACGACCCGGCGTACGACGACGCCGTCCGCCGCAGCCACACGGCCGGCGCCGAACCGGAGACCGGCGGCTACGTCGGCACCCCGACCCTGCACCTCGACGGCACCGTGTGGTTCGGACCCGTGCTGCGCGCCGTGCCGTGCGGCGCCGAGGCGGCCGAACTCTTCGACAGCTTCCGGGTGCTGGCCCGCCACCCCGACCTCTTCGAACTGAAGCGCACCCGCACCGGCGCGCTCCGGTTCGACCGACCAGGAGGCGGGAGTGGCCGATAAACGCCCCTGTGACGGGCCGGCCGCGGCGCACGTGTGACACGGCGGCCCCGGCCGACGCAGAACCAAGAGCCGTCGCGGTCCGACGTCGCAGGGGAGCGCCGGACCGCGGCGACCGTTACCACACGCCCGCCTCCCGGCGCCGTGCCTCGCCGAACCACGGGACAAACCCACGGAGTTGTCCCTAGGGTGAGGCGCGCGAAAGGCCTGAGGGGGACGGACGGATGAGTGTGACCGGCAGACCGCTGCCGTCGTTGCCGCAGTACCGCAAGGACGGGGTGACCCGGCGCCTGAGCGCCTCGGTGCACCTCGACGACGACTTCGCCCTCTACGTCGACCGGGTCCTCACCGGGGACCGGCTCAACGCCCTCGGGCTGAGCCTGAACGTCAACTTCCTCGCCCTCGCCCGGCACGCGCGCGTGGCCACCCGCCGCCGCGCCGCCCTCGACCGCCGGCTCGCCTGCCTCCAGACCGCCGTACCCCTCGCCCTGCTCGTCGGACTCTGGGGACTGGTCAACAGGCACCCGTCACTCGGATGGGTGGCGATTTTCGGCCCTCTCGGCGCCTACGCGGTCGCCTGGGGGCTGGTCCGCCACGCCGAGGCCCGCAGCCGCGACACGGCCCGGGAGGTGTTCCTCTCGAACGACAGACCCGAACGGACGGCACCCCCCGTGGAACCGGAGGCCGAGGCCGCGCTGCAGGACCTCAAACGCGCCAACGTCCTGCCGTACGCCGACGCGGCCGCCTACACCACGCCGTTCGTCGGCAGCGGCGAGAAGATCAAGGAAGTCGTCTGGCAGCCCATCGACATCAGCAGACCCGCCGAGGCACCCGGCGGCGGGAAACTCCCGCTGCGCCCCTTCGACGTCATCGACCTGCACACCTACGTGGCACGGCACATGGAGAACATATCCGGGCTCCAGGGCCTGCGGGCCAGGAACCGGCTCTACGTCCGCGGCAGCAACGTCCACCTGATCCCCGAACTGCTGCCCGACCCCACCCGCCTGCCCCGGGCCCAGATACCCAAGCAGCTCGTGCAGGCCGGCCTCCGGACACCGGGGGCGGGCATGCGCACCCACCTGTGCCTGGAACGCGTCGGCGAGGGCGGCCGGGTCATCGTCTCCATGTACCTGCGGGCCATCCTCCAGCCGCCCAGCCTCACCTGGGAGGTCGCCGCCTACGCGATACCACCGCTGGACGGCCGCTTCCACCGCGTGGACCGGCTCCCGGTCGCGCCCCTCGAACGCTGGTGGGACCTGGTCCGCCACGCCACCCGCCGTACCGGCCCGGAACTGCGCGGCGCCCTCGGCCGCATCCTGCGCCGCCACCGCTGGCAGCGCGACCGCGAACGCGCCCTGGCCAGGACCCGCCGGGCCATCACCCGGCAGCACGTCCGCCACGACTACGGCGCCACCGGCAGCCTCCGCGAGGACCTCGGCGCCTGGGACGAGGCCGGCTACATCGAACGCACCGACGCGCAGGACTACTTGTTCCGGCTCCAGCAGGGCGTGCTGACCGCCACGGAACGCTTCCTGCGGGACCACCACATCGACACCAGTTCCTTCGACAAGGCCGTACAGGTCATCAACACGCAGACGTACAACATCGGTAACGTCAGCGGTCCCAGCAACTTCGGCGCCCACGGGACGGTTCTCCTGGGCGGGCAGCAGGGGCCCGGCCCCCACGGCGGCCCGGGAGCCCAGGGCGGACCCGGGCCCGCGGGATCCGGTCCGCCCGCGCCGAAGCCCTAACCCCAGCCATCCGACGGCTCCTCCGGCCCGGAACCGGGCCGGAGGAGCACAAGCGAGGACAGGACATGAGCTCCTACAACATCGGCAACGTCAACGGCCCGGCCAACTTCGGCGACCACGGGCGGATCCAGATCAACCACGCCCACCCCGACCTGCCGACCATGATGGACCTCGCCGCGCGGCTCACCGAGACGCTGCGGGTCGAGTACCCGCAACTGGTGCGCCAGGGCGAGATCATCCAGGCCCAGTTTCAGGAGTCCGCCGAGGACGGCCTGCCGCCGAACCGGGGCCGGATCCGCTCCGCCCTGGAAACGATCGCCATCGCGGCCTCGGCCGGCACCGGCAGCCTCGCCTTCACCCAGCAGCTCCTCACCGCCCTGGGGCTGTGAGCGGCCGGAGCCCTGCCGCCACAGGGCTCCGGCCACGGACGTCACCGCGCCCGCACCACCGCCCGGACCCCGCCGCCGAGGTCCAGGTCGAGACCCGACCGCAGCGGCACCGTCTGACCGGGCTCGACCGTCTGCACGGTGCCGTCGGAGCGGGTGCCCGTCCAGGTCTCCCGTGAGCGGTTGGCGAGCCCGAACCGCCCCGGCTTCTTGGGGTGTTCGACCAGCTCCGCCACGAGCGCCGCGTCCGAGCAGTCGTGCCGCGTCGGCTCCGGCAGCAGGTGATGGGCCTGCACCCGGGCGGCGCGGCGCAGCCGGATGTGGTGCTCGGTGCGGGGCGGGGGAGTGGTCACCGTCAGCCGCGGCGGCAGCACCAGCCGGGCCCCGCACCCCCAGCAGTCCCGCGGCGGCGGGTTCTCGCCGGGCTCGGTCATGTTCTGCCGGCCGCACGCGGCACACTCGACGACCGCGTCCAGCACCGCCCGCAGGGCGTCCCGCCACTCCGACTCCCGCACCCGGGCGGCCGGATCGCGCAGCCCGGTCGTGAACGACCGCCGGAACAGCTCCCGCAGTCGCTCCGCCGCCGCCTCCCAGGTGGCCAGGACGGTCGCGTGCTCCAGCGGGTCGGGCGCGTTGGCGTCGTCCGCCGGGTCGAACACGAACAGCGGGCTCCTGCCGTACAGCTTGCGCTCCGCCGCCTCGTCCAGGCAGTGGATGCCCAACTCACGTCGTCCCTTGAGCGGGTGATGGTTCATCAGCAGCATGAACAGCAGCACGGCGAGCGAGTGCAGGTCGGACTGGGTCCCGGGACGCGCCCCCGGATCCGCGCGCACCAGCTCCGGCGCCATGAACTCCATCGTCCCCGAGATACCGCTCGCGTCACCCTCCACCACGGCGTTGTCGTTGTCGCAGACCAGCACGTCACCGGTGTCCGGGTCGAAGAAGATGTTCCCCCACGAGATGTCCCGGTAGGCGATGCCCCGCGAGTGCAGCGCCTGGTACGCCTCCACCGTGTACAGGCAGGCCGTCAGCAGCGCGCGCGGGCTGGTGCGCAACTGCCGCCGGAACAGCGCCGGCAGACCCTTGTAACGGTCCGGGCGCAGCCCCATCAGATAGCCGAACGAGCCACGGTGCTCCGGCACGAAGGCCTCCGGCCACAGGAACCGGTCGTCGGCGAAGTCCCGGGTCACCAGCTCTCGTACGATCACCTCCTGGTCCGGGGTCGCGCAGGTCGGGTAGTACCACTTCAGGGCCCGCTCACCGTCCGGCGTCCGGACCCGGTACACCTCCCCCTGGCCGCCGGCGCCGAGGAAGCCGAGGATCTCGACGCCCTCCCCGTTCTCCGCCACGAGGCGCGTCCCGCCATCGAGCATGCCGCTCATCTACGTCTCCGTCTTCCGTTCCGTGTCCACGTCACCACCGGCCGGCCCGGGCGCGGTCCGCGGGTCCGGCGGGCCCGCGGTCTCCTCGGGCGCCGCATCCTGTTCCCGCGGGGTCTCGGGGTGGCGGACCGCCGCTGTCAGGGTCGTGTCGTCGCCGGAGTAGCGGGAGGCCTCGGCGAGCCAGGCCGGGAGGGACGCGCGCACGCCGCTGCCGCCCTCCTCGGCGAGGCGGCCGGCCAGCCCGCGGACGAACTCGGCGTACCCGTCGGCCGACGCGAAGCTCTTCGACAGGCCGTCCGTGGAGAGCACGACCAGCCGCGGGGCCCGCGCCTCCTCGAACACCGGCGCCCAGTGCATCCGCATCGACCGCCACGCCTCCCGCCCGCACAGCGACTCGGTCTCGTCGCCCAGGTCCTCCACGGCCGGCGCGAGCGGCCGGCCGAGCGTGCCGTCGTGCTCGACCACCGCGAGGTCCCCGTCGCCGATCTGCCAGGCCACCAGCAGCCACGGGGTGAGCACCGCACCGATCAGCGTGGTGCCGTACAGCACCAACTTCTCCTCGGGCCGCGGCTCCCGGGCGGCCTCCTCCACCACCGGCCGGTTCCGGTCCCAGTGGCCGAGGGCCTCCTGCCGCCACTCGTGAACCAGGGCCCGCGGGAAGTCGTCCCGGGCGTAGGTCATCAGCCGGGTCAGCCGCCCCGGCTCATGGCAGTCGTGCGCCGCCCGCCCGAAGGCGGTGGCCAGCGCCAGGAACCGGTCCACGGCGAACCGCGCACCCAGCGCGCTGCGCGCGTGCACCGCCGAGCCGTGCCCGTCGGCCACCGCCAGCACCAGCGGATCCGTGCCGGACCCGCTGCCCCGGCAGTCGTACCAGTCCTGGTTGTGCCGCTTGCCCACGCCCTGGACGCTGTCGGCCAGGGTCTCCCACCGTCGCACCCCGAGCGTCACCACACGTCGTCGTCATCGTCGTCGTCCAGCACCGGCGGCGCGTACGGCTGCTTCACCGTGGTCACCGCGGAACCGTCACCGGCGACCGGCTGGGAGGCCGCCTTCACGGCCGCCGTCGACGCCCAGCGGATCGCCGCCGCGAGCTGCTTGGGGCTGTTGGCGTCCAGCGGCTGCAGCTCCGGGTTGCCGAGGAACTCCTGGAGCACCCCGCGGTCCGCGTCCGCGCCGATCGCGATGGCCACCCGGACGGCCTTGCGGCCCCACGGGGTGGCGTCCACCGCCTTCAGACCCGCCTTCCAGTCGTCGGTGGGCACCCCGTCCGACACCAGCGCGAGCACCGGCTTCAGCGCCCGCTGCGGCATCGGCGGGGTCTGCAGCTCCCGGGCCACCAGGTGCAGCGCCTCACCGAGGTTGGTCATGCCGTCGACCTGCACGTCCTGCCAGGTGAAGTCGTCCACCGGGACCGGGGTCTGGTGGAGCCACTGCGCGGTCGTGGAGAAGGTGACCGTGCGCAGCAGCAGTTGTGCCGCGGGGTTGTCGTGCGCCACCGACCGCATCTCCGGGACGGCCTCCCTGATGGCGTAGTTGAGCTTGGCGATCTTCTCGCCCTGCATCGAGAACGAGCAGTCGAGCAGCCAGATGAAGTGGACCGGCCGGTTGGCCATCGGCCCGCCGGGAATGTCGCTCACGCCGCGGTTCCTTTCGCGTCAAAGGGGCTGGGGGGTGTGGGGGGAGTCGAATCGGATCAGGCCAGCAGCAGCCAGATCGTGCAGGCGAGGGCGGCCGGCGCCAGCAGCAGGGCGGTGACGAACAGGCCCGCCATCACCCGCCGGGCCCGGCCGACGGACGGGGTCACATGGTTCATGCCGGGCGGCGACCGCCTTCCCTGTCGGCTTTCGTGTCGGCTTTCGTGTCGTGGTGCGGCCGGCGGGGCCACGGCACCCGGCCCGGCCCGCCCTCCGACCGACCGGTCAGCGGGCCGGTGCGCAGCCCGGAGGCCGCGAGCAGCCACAGCACCGGTTCGGCGGCCCGCCGCTGCTCGCTCTCCAGCGGCCCGGTGCCGGTGGCCGCGTGCGCGCTGACCGCCCAGTAGCGGGCCGCCCGGAAGTCGTGGCCGAGGGCCCGGACCAGCGCGCCCAGGCCGATGTCGCCGAGCCAGGTGTCGATCCGGGCGTCGCCGGGCGCCGGCAGGGAGGACAACTGGTCCAGCACGTCCCGCTTGGTGACGACCGCGGCCACCGGCAGCCGGCGCCGGCGTCCGGTCAGCGCGGCGAGTTCACCGGTCAGCCGCTCGTACGTCGTCCGCGGGCCCTGTGCCGAGGGCCGCGCCCGGTCCGCCCGCTCGGCGTCCGCCGGGCCGAGCCGGGCGCGGACCGTGGGATCGGCGAGCACGTCGGCCACCAGGACGAGCCCGTCCGCGTGCGCCAGGTACCGCTGGGCCCGCACGCGTTCGGCGTCGCTCACCGACTCGCCCATCGGGTCGTACAGGTACAGCAGCCGGCGCCGGCGTCCCCGGGACACCGTGAGCATGAGGGCGCGGGGCGGGCCGCCGGTGGTGGCGTGCGCCCAGCCCGACCGGTTCAGCTGCTGGTTGATCCCGGTGTGGGAGCTGCGGTCGGCCACGGTGGCGTACTCGACCCGCAGCCCGCCCTCCCGGGCCCACGCGTGCAGGCCCTCCACCATGGCCGCCATCAGCATCGTCTTGCCCGAGGACGTCCCGCCGACCAGCGGTGTGTGCACCACCCGGGTGGTGGCCACCGCCGCCGGCAGCACCTGTTCGCAGCCCGGGCAGAGCGCCGACAGCCGGCCCCGTCCGGTGAGCCGGGTGGCCGGCAGCCGGCGTCCGCAGCCGCACACGTGCCAGAGGGCGCCGTACCGGCCCGGCCGCAGCTCGGCATGGCGGGCCGGGCAGCCGGGGCAGCGGTGCACGGCCAGCGGCACCGGCGCGTAGCAGCCCGGGTGGGGGCAGGTGGTGCGCAGACCGCGCAGCAGCGCCCAGCCCCGCTCCACCCCGCGCAGCAGGGGCACGCCCGCCGCCCAGCCGAGCCAGACCACGCCCAGCAGCAGGGCGAAGACCAGCAGGGCCCAGCCGAGCAGCACGGTGGCGAGTACCGCGCCGATCAGCGCCCCGGCCGCCGTGCCCGGGGCGATCAGCGTGACCAGCAGGAACCGGGCGAACGGCACCGGCACCCAGCGGCCCGAGGGCCGGCGGCCGCGGAACAGGTTCCGCACGGTCCGGTCCAGCCACGGGTCGGTGAGCGCCCGCCACAGCATCCGCACACCGTCGCGGCCGGCGGACGCCGCGTCCGTCCACGACTGCCGCCACCAGTAGGCGGGTTCGGCGGGCTCCGCACCGCCGGCACCGGGCAGCCGCGGGTCCAGCCGGCCCGGCTGCCAGGGCCCGAGGCTGCGCCACACCGCGCGCACGCCCCGGCCCAGGAACTCCCAGAGCGTCCGGAACAGGCACACCGCGACGGCGACCAGACCGGCCCAGCCGAACAGGACCAGCAGCACCTGCAACGCCAGGTGCAGATCCGAGGCGCCGTCCGCGGAGTTCACCGGGCACCTCCGCCGGCGGGCGGCCGGACGTCCCCGGGCCAGTTCGTCCGGCCCTCGTCGCGGCGGCCGCGCCCGGTCAGCCGGCCCGCCAGCCGGCCCAGGGCGCCCGGCCGGTTCCACGCGCGGTACGCGTCCAGCCGGCCGCGGCCCGTGCGCCGCAGCTCCTCCTCGACCGCGGCCCGGTCCTCCTCGGGCAGCGCCCGCACCACCGGTCGCAACACCTTGGCCAACAGCGTCGTACGCGTCGCCTCCCAGCCGGGATCGGTGTCCTGGTAGGCACTCCAGTCGCAGAAGCGGGCGGCCACGTACGACGGCGCCGTGCGCAGCCGCTCGGCCACCGCGGCACCGCGCGCCGCCCGCTCGTACGCGGCCAGCAGCTCGGTGTCGCCCGAGCGGGCCAGCGCGTACAGCTCGCTCTCCGGCACCGGCACGGTCAGCAGCCGGCAGGCGACGGCGTCGTACACCCGCCGGCTCACCTGCTCGGGCACGGGCTCGACCGCGCCGTCGCGCAGCGCCCGTACCCGCTCCACCCAGTTCTCGCCCTCGCCGTCGGTGCCGAGCAGCGCCGCGAACTCCAGCAGGAGC
This sequence comes from Streptomyces sp. NPDC046881, assembly GCF_040645015.1. NCBI lineage: Bacteria > Bacillati > Actinomycetota > Actinomycetes > Kitasatosporales > Streptomycetaceae > Streptomyces > Streptomyces sp. NPDC046881. The sequence goes on from NZ_JBEYXJ010000003.1 coordinate 99,994, forward strand.
AGCGGCGCCCGGTGCGCCGGGGCCAGCTCCGCGGTGAAGCAGCGCAGCAGGCCGGCGGCGAGCAGCGGGGCGGCGGCGTCCTCGGCCGGGGCGGCGAGCGCGGCGGCCACCAGCAGGTCCCGGGTGCCGGCCAGCCGGTGCGCGTCCGAGCCCAGCTCGTTCAGCAGCAGGCTCGCCTCCTCGCCGGTCGGCGGCTCGTCGGGCCACACCAGGCGGAACGCGGTCCGCAGGACGGCCGGTTCGGCGTGCGGCGAGACGCCGGCGGTGTGCAGTACGGCGCGCAGCCGGGCCCGCCGGTCACCGCCGGCCGGGCCGGTCGCCGCGTCGCCGAGGACGCACATCCGCAGGTGCGGGAAGCCCGGGTCCAGCGCCACCGGCAGCCCCGACCCCGCCAACCGCCCGGCCACCACGGCCGGCTCGGCCGCCGCGAGCGCGTCCAGCGCCCCGAACAGGGCGGCCCGCAGCGCGGGGTGGCCGTGTACGGCGTCCAGGAGGGCGGCACCCGGTGCAGCGCCCGCCGGCTCCGTGCGCACCAGCTCCCGCGCGACCCGTCCCGCGAACTCCGGCAGCAGGTCCGTGCAGTCGACGTCGAGCAGGTCGGCGAGGTGGAGCAGCGCCAGGGGACGGCCGGTCGGCGGTTCGGCCGGGTCGGCGACGGCGTGCCGCAGGGCCGGGGCGAGGTCCCGGGCCAGTGCGCCCCGCACCTCGGGGGTCAGCGAGCCCGCGCCCAGCGTGGGCACCGGGCCGCGACGGCGGACCGCCAGGGTCAGCACCCGCGCGGCGAGCGGTGCCGACACGACCGTGGGCACCTGCCCGTCGAGCCGGGCCAGCAGCGCGGCCAGCGCCGCCGGTTCCCCGTCCCCGGCGTCCCCTCCGTGCGCGTGGGGCGCGTTCCCGTCGTCCTCACCGGTCGCCCGCGCCAGCTCCCCGAGCAGCGCCGTCAGCGTGGGCTCGGGCAGCTCGGCGGCGTGCTCCGCGGCCCAGCGGGACGCCGCCGCGCGGGCGGCCGCGGGCAGCGCGACGCCCTCGGCGAGCGCCGCCACGGCGAGGCGGCCGGCCTCGCCGGCGGTGTCACCGACGTCGCGGGCGGTGTCGCGGAACAGCTCCGGCCGCCCCGCCGTCCAGATCCGCGCGCACACGTCCGCCCAGACGTCCGCCACGGGCTCCCCGGCGGCCCGGCCGGTGCAGTCGTGCACCCGGAACCGGTGGTCGTGCCCGACCGGCTCCGACGAGGGCAGCGCCCCGACGATCTGCTGGCGGGCCTGTTGCGGCCGCCGGGTGTACGTCGTGAAGGTCAGCCGGTGCGCCTGCTCGCGCGGCAGGACGGTGCAGGCCAGCGCGATCCACTGGGCCACGTCCGCGCTGTCCCGTTCCACGAGCACGATCTGCCGGACGTCACTGCCGTCGGCCAGTGCCCGCAGGTCGGCGAAGAACGCGGCGAGCCGGTCCGCGCGGGACCGGGCGAACGCCACGAGCCCGTCCCGGCGCAGCAGCCCGGACGGCTCGAACCGGTCGACCGGCTCCGGCCGCCCGCCCGGCGGAGTCGTATCCGCCCAGCGCGGCGACTCCCAGGCGGTGATCGGCAGCACCCCGTCCGGCAGCCGGGTGCCGGGCGGCAGGTGCACCGCGTGCGCGTGGAAGTTGCCCCACCGCCCGCTGTAGTCCGCGCCGGTGTACACCGAACGGCACAACAGCAGCCCGCCGTCCGAGAGTTCGGTGCAGGAGAAGGCCTTCGGGAAGGACTTCAGCTGCTCGGTGTCCGGCCGGTCCGGCAGGTCCCGCGGCGGCTCGTACCCGACGAGCTGCTCCGCCTCCCGCAGCAGCGTGGCCGGCACGCCGGCACTGACCGCGGTGAACCGGAAGCCGGACCCGTCCGGGCCGGGCGGGGCCGAGGTGTAGTGCAGCTGGGCGAGGCTCACCGGACCCGCTCCTTCCCGGACCTGTCCTTCGCGGCAGTGCGCACGGGCAGCAGGCCGCGCAGGGACAGCAGCCACAGCAGGGGGTCCTCCACCCGCACCGGCTGCGGTCCCGACTTCGGTACGTCCGCCGGCGCGTTCGCGGGCGGCGGCGCACCCAGCGCCGACAGACCGAACAGCGACAACCGGTCGAAGTCGTGCTCCAGTTGGCGCAGCAGCGCGCCGGAGTCCCAGTCGGTCAGCAGGCTGCGCAGTTCCTCGTGGACGGCGAGCCGGTCCTCGGCGTCGTAGGCGCCGCCGGAGTGCGGGGCGTTGCGCAGCAGCGGGGAGTGCGGATCGAGCAGGGGCCCCAGCATGTCCGTCTTGGTGACGGCCACCGCGATCGGGGTGGTGACCCGGCCGCCCGCCCTGCCCTTGCCGTGGGTGCGCAGCTGGGCCGCGAGGTCGGCGGCGATCTGCCGGGGCGAGGTCTCCACCACGGGCAGCGGCGGCCCGTCGTGCACGGGCAACCGGTCGCGCACCGAACCGAGTTGCAGCGGGTCCACCAGCAGAACGATGCCGTCGGCGGCGCTCAGGTAGCGGGTGTAGCGGTCCATCGCCTCGGCGTCCGCGAGGTCCTCGCCGGCCGCGTCGAAGAAGACCAGGGTGGTGTGCCGGGTGCCGGAACCGCCCAGCAGCCCGCGCCGGGGCAGGCTGAGCCGGTACAGCAGCGGGTCGTTGAAGCCGAGCGCGGCCGGGCGGGTGGCGGCGGGCAGCCGCAGCCGCTCGTACAGGTCCTCGGCCATCTCCCTGTCCCGGGCCTGCGTGTGCTGCCCCATCGCGGCCAGCGACGCGTGATAGGCCTGCCCGACCCGGTGGTCCAACTCGTTGCGCAGGACGGCCACATAGGTGCTCTTGCCGGAGGCCTTGGCGCCGACCAGGGCGATGATCCGGCTGTCCTGGTCGCAGTAGTCGCTGGGCAGATCGCTGTGGCAGGACCCGCACACCCGCACCGGCGTCGGCACCCCGCAGTCGGGGCAGGGCACGCTGCTGCCGGTGCCGCCGGGCCCGGCCAGCCCGGCGAACCGGCGCGCCGGGGTGAACACCGGCCCGCGCATCCGGGCCGCCGGAGGCACCCCGGGCCCCATGAACGCGGCCCAGGCCTCGTCGGGTTCGGGCCCGCAGGGCGCACCGCCGCGCACCCCGTTCGGGGTCATCAGACAGCGGTACGGCAGCCGGGCCGCCGGCGCGCGGGTGAAGCAGTAGGGGCAGATCACGGTCGTCATGGCTCAGCGCACCACCAGGCTGGCGAGAGAGGGTTCTTCGAGTCGGACCGAGGCGGCGTGCTCCCCGAGCAGGAAGCAGCGCAGCGTGTAGGGGGCCGGGCACGGGGCGGGCGGCAGCTCCCGTTCGAGGCTGCCGTGCCGGGCGAGTTCGGGGCCGGGTATCCGCAGCAGGGTCGTACCGTCGGCGGCGTTGCGCGGGCGCAGGGTGCCGCCGCGCGCGACGCACACGAACTCCGGGGCCTGCGCGAGCCCGCCGGGCGCGGTCAGCACGACCCGCAGCCGTGGGCGGCCCCGGCCGAGCAACCTGCGCTGCGCCCGCACCAGTTGGTAGGAGACCGTCGCGTCCGCCGGCACCAGCACCTCGGCCGTGCCGGGCACCACGGCCACCGCGCCGGGCACCCGGGGCACCGACGCGGCGCGCACCCGGACGGCGCCCGGCCCGACGGGCAGGCGCAGCCCCCCGCGCCGGTAGGCGTGCGCGGTGACGGTGCGTTCCCCGCCGCCCGCGGACCCCACCGGCGTCCAGCCGACCACCAGGTGCCCGACGTCCTCGGGCCAGTCCAGCACGATCCGCGCTTGCCCGTCCGGCAGCCGATGGGCGGCCAGCCCGGGCACGGGCCGTACGGCCTCCACGCCGACCGCAGGCCCCGCGAGCGCCCGGTCGCCACGCACGGCCACCGCGGCGACCTCGGTGTACGTGCCGGGCGGCGGGCACAGGGCGTCCGCGGGTCCGGGCCAGTCCAGCGGGGGCGGCAGCTCGTCGGCGCGCAGCTCGGTGCCGGGACGCGGGGCGCCGCCGGGCCAGGTCACCAGCCGGACCTCGGCGTCCTCCGCCCCGGTCCAGTCGAACCGTACGGCACCCTCCGCGGGCCGGGCGGTCAGCGTGCGCACCGGCTGCGGCCACGGGTGCACGGTGGCGGTCGTGCGGAGGCCGGGGGAGGAGACCGTACGGCCGTCGGCGGTCCGGTAGTGGCACACGACACGGAAGGCGTGGTCGCCGGCCGGCAGCCCGCGGGCGGTGAACCCGTCGGCGCGCACGGCGAGCCGGCCGGCGTGGCCGTCGGGGCCGGTGTGCTCGACCGTGACGTCGGCGGCACCGGGCGGCCGGTGCCAGGTGCAGTCGATCCGCTCCGGTCCGTCCGTCAGCACCGGGCGTTCCACCTCGGGGGCGACGAGCAGCGGCCGGGACACCAGCGGCGGGCCGTCCGGGCGGCCGTCGCGCAGCGGCAGCGCCGCGTACCGGACCGTGGTGCCGGGCTCGGCGTCCGGGTCCCGTGCCGTGCCCGCGCCGGCCGTGGCGGCACCGGGGACGGCGCGTACGGCGGGCCTGCCCCCACCGTCCCGGTACAGCCGCAGCAGCCGCCACTCGCCGGGCGCCGGCCGGGGCTCCTGCCAGCTCAACGCGACGTGATCCGCGTGCAGTTCGGTGCCGAGTGCGGGGCGGCGGCCGTGCACGCGGACCAGTCCGCGCAGCGCGCGCCGGTCGTCGCAGGCGGCGCGCAGCGCCGCCAGGTACCCGGCGCTCGCCGCCTCCCGGTCGCCCCGCTCCTCGGCCCTCCGCCCGGCCCGCAGGGCGTCCTCGGCGGCGCGCAGCCCGTCGGCCGCCTCGGTCCGTACGGCGGTCAGCGCCGGGTCGGCGCCGTGCGCGGGGAGCCGGTCGAGCAGGGCGCGCAGCCGGTGCAGCCGCCCCTGCGCCCGGGCGTCGGCCAGGGACTCGGCGGCGTCCCGCTGCCGCCGGTCGAGCGCGGGGCGTATCCGGGCCGCCGCCAGCAGACCGGCCGCCTCGTCCTGGTGCACGCCCCACCGGGCAGCGCAGGCGGCGCGTTGGTGCTCGGGTTGCTCCTGGAGCAGGTTGATCAGTTGGTAGAGGACGATCCGGCGGGGTGCCTGCGGGTCGGCGCGGTGCAGCTCGGCCAGCCGCGCGGCGAGCGGGGCGAGAGCGGGGCCCGAGGATCCGGCCAGCCCCTCCAGCAGCGGCGCGTCCACCCGGCGCCGGCCGCGCGCCCCCGCGGGCACGTACAGCCCGTCCAGCACCCGTAACCCGCCGGGACCGGCCCCCAGTACCTCGCCGAGATGGCGCAGGCCCGCCGCGTGCTGGGCGGCGACGAGGGTGCCGTACCCCGGCACGAGCGGGCTGAGCGGCAGACCCGACAGGGCCCTGGGCAGCCCCAGGTGATGCCCGAACTCCCGACCGGCCACTGAACCGTTCTCCCCCGATAGTGCTCAGGGGTCCATCCCAGCAGATCCAGCCCCACCCGGGAGCGCTTTTCGGGGAAACCGCCTGCTGAGACGGCTGGGCCGGCCTAGGGGCTTGCGACGACCCACCCCTCGGCCGGACCGGTGGTCACGCCCCGAGAGCCGTCAGAGCGGGCCGGCAGGCCCCTTCGTACCGTTCCACGAGCACCCGGGCCACCTCGGGCGCCGCACCCAGCACCTCGCCCAGGACATCCGCCCCGGCCGCGCCGCGCGCGATGCGGTCCGGCAGGAAACCCGGCGCCAGGACGTACGGCGCCACCGCCACCCGTGCGCAGCCGAGCGCGCGCAGCTCCCGTACCGCGTCCTCGGTACGGGGAAGGGATGCGGAGGCGAACGCAGGCCGCACGGCGCACCAACCGGTGTGCCACCACTCCCGCGCGATGTCGGCGATCACTGCGATCGCCTCCGGGTCGGAGGACCCCGCCGAGGCCAGCACGACCCCGGTCGAGGACTTGTCGGCGGGGAACAGCCCCGCCTCGTACAGACGCCGTTCCAGGGCGGACAGGAGCAGCGGCGACGGGCCGAGCACCTCCGCCTGGCGGATGCGCAGCTGCGGCGGCGCGTCCCGCAGCACGGCGGGGATGTCCGCCTTCGCGTGGAACGCGCGCGTCAGCAGCAGGGGGAGGGCGACGACGTCACGGACGCCCTGCGCCGCCAGCGACTCCAGTACCCCGTGCACGGACGGGACGTTGAAGTCCAGGAAGCCGGTCTCGACCCGCACGTCCGGGCGCAGCGCGCGCACCCGGCGGACCAGGGCGTGCACCGTCGCGGCATGGCGCGGGTCGCGGCTGCCGTGGGCGATGACGACGAGGACGGGACGGACCGGCTGCACGGGGCGCATGGGACTCAGCTCTTCACCAGCAGGCCGCGGCTGCGCAGCACCCACCGCTCCAGCGGGCTGAAGATCAGCAGGTCGATCGCTATGCCGACGAACAGGATGAGCAGGATGGCGAGGAAGACCGTCGCCATGCTGCTGTTGGTGCGGCCCACCTCCAGCAGCTGGCCCAGGCCCATGCCCATGTCCGGAGACTGGGCGATGATCTCGGCGGCCATCAGCGAACGCCAGGAGAAGGCCCAGCCCTGCTTCAGCCCGGCCACGTACCCGGGCAGCGCCGCCGGCATCACGATGTGCCAGGTGCCGCGCAGTCCGGTCGCGCCCAGCGTGCGGCCCGCGCGCAGGAACAGCGGGGGCACCTGGTCGACACCCGACACCAGACCGTTGGCGATCGATGGGACGGCACCGAGCAGGATCACGGTGAACATCACCGAGTTGTTCAGGCCCAGCCAGATCACCGCCGGCGCGACCCAGGCGACCGAGGGCAGCGACTGCAGACCGGACAGGATCGGGCCGATGGCCGCGCGCACGAACCTCACCCGCGCCACCAGCAGGCCCAGCGGCGTACCGATGGCCAGCGCGAGCAGGAAGCCCAGCAGGCCGCGGGAGACGCTGCCCCAGATGTAGTCGAGCAGGCTGCCCTTGAGCCACTGGTCCTCGACCTCGGCCCACACGTCCTGGGGGGAGGGCAGCTTCGACGGGTCGTCGACGACCGGGTAGAGCAGGCTCCACGCCACCAGCACCACGACGACGGCGATGACGGGCGGCAGGATCTTGTTCTTGAGGGTCTGGCTGAAGGGCGTACGGCCGGTGGCCGTGGTCTCCAGCGCGTCGAGGCCCGCCTCGACGCTTCCGGCGTCCTGGGCCGGCGTCGTCTCAGTGCTGGCCATGACGGCGGATCTCCCCACGCAGTACATCAGTGATCTCAAGGGACAGTTCGGCCACGGGCGCGTCCTCGATGCGCCGCGGCTGCGGGATGTCGACCGTCCACTCGCGCGCGATCCGGCCCGGGCGCGAGGACAGCAGCACGACCCGCTGGGCGAGCCGCACCGCCTCGCGCACGTTGTGCGTGACGAAGAGGACGGACAGGCCCGTCTCCGCCCAGATGCGGGTCAGCTCGTCGTGCAGCACGTCCCGCGTGATGGCGTCCAGGGCCGCGAACGGCTCGTCCATCAGCAGCAGGTTGCTCTCCTGGGCGAGCGCGCGGGCCAGCGCCACGCGCTGGCGCATACCGCCCGACAGCTCGTGCACCCGCTTGCCGTACGCGCCCTTCAGACGGACGAGTTCGAGCAGCTCCTCGGTCTTGCCGCGGCGGTCGTTCTTCGGCACCCCCCGGAGCTTGAGGGCGAGTTCGATGTTCTTGCCCGCGGTCAGCCACGGGAAGAGGGCGTGCTCCTGGAACATCAGGGCGGGGCGGCCGTCCGTCCCGATGGAGCCGGCGGTCGGCCGGTCCAGGCCCGCGACCAGGTTGAGCAGGGTGGACTTGCCGCAGCCCGAGGCCCCCAGGAGGGTGACGAACTCGCCGGGCGCGACATCGAGGCTGATGTCGTCCAGGACGAGCTGCTGCCCGCCCGGTCCTGCGAAGGACTTCGAGACGTGCTCAAGGCGGGCGGCGTACTCCACCGACTCCCGGGCCTTGGCGAGGGTCGTTGCCATGGTCGTCACCTCCTGGGAACTCATCGGGCGGGAATCAGCTGGCGCCGAGACCGGCGTCGTCGACCGTGTTCGCGCCCTCGGCCTTGAGGACCTTGTTGAGGATCGTCAGGTCGTAGATCCCCTTGAGGTCCGGCTTCTCCAGCAGGCCGGCCTTGACCGCGTGCTTCGCCTCGGTGTCGAGGGTGGCGGCCAGCGGGTCGTCGGTGAACTGGATGGACTTCCACGCCGGGTCCAGGACCTTGGGCGACAGCGCCTTGCCCGAGTCCGCCTCGAGCTGCTTGTTCGCCACGGCCTTCGCCTGGTCGGGGTTGGCGTTGATCCACTTGTTGGCCTCGACCGAGGCCTTCAGCACGGCTTCGACGGCCTTCGGGTGCTCCTTGAGGAAGGCCTGGCGCACGATGATGTTCGTGATCACGAACTTCTTGTCCGGCCACAGCGAGGCCTCGTCGAGCAGCACCTTGCCGCCCTCGGCGACCAGCTTGGACGCGGTCGGCTCCGGCACCCAGGCGCCGTCGATGGCACCGGACTTGTAGGCGTCCGGGGTGATCTTGTTGTCGGTGCGGACCACCGACACATCGCCCTTGCCGGTGTTCGCGTCGACCTTCCAGCCCTGGTCGGCGATCCAGTTGAGGAACGCCACGTCCTGCGTGTTGCCGAGCTGCGGCGTCGCGATCTTCTTGCCCTTCACGTCCTTCAGGGACGTGACCTTCTTCGGGTTGACGACGAGCTTCACGCCGCCGGAGGCCGAGCCGCCGATGATCCTCAGGCCCTTGCCGTTGGACTTGACGTACCCGTTGATCGACGGGGACGGGCCGATCCAGCCGATGTCGATGGAGCCCGAGTTGAGCGCCTCGATCTCCGAGGGACCGGCGTTGAAGATCTGGTAGTCCGCCTTGGTGGCGCCCAGGGCCTTCTGGAACAGGCCCTGCTGGCGGGCGACGAGCGCGGTGCCGTGGGTCAGGTTGCCGAAGTAGCCGATCTTGACGGATCCGAGGCCGTCGATCTCGGACGAGCCGGCGGCGACCTTCTCCTTGGCGTTGTCGGTCGTGGACTTGGACCCGTAACCGCAGGCGGCGAGCGTGAGGAGGGGAAGCGCGGCCGCCACGGCGACGCCGCGGCGCAGGAACGATGAGCGGATGGCAGGCACGGGAGGGTTTCCTCTCGTTGGCCCGGCGGTCACGGGCTTTCAGGTCGTGGCCGGGAGTTCGGCAAAGGTCTTCGTCTCGTCCGGGACGTCGGGTGGGGGGACGGGGCGCGCAAGCGGTGCGCGTACGTCACCGCACACATCGCGCCACGCCGCCCTGCCCGCTGCCGAGGGCGCCGCTGCCGATGCGGCCGCCCTCCTTCGCGAACGTCGAGTAGAAGTCGGTGGAGTTCATGCTCAGAAGTCCCAGCCGTCGTCGTCGGCCTCGTCCTTGACCGGCTCCGGGGCGGCGAACGACTCGCCGACCATGCCGGCGGTGAGCGTGGTGCCGTCGGCGGGGTCGATCAGGATGAACGAGCCCGTGCGGCGCGAGTCGGCGTAGGAGTCGACCGGCAGCGGCTCGGCGGTACGGATCTTCACCCGGCCGATGTCGTTGGCGACGAGCTGTCCCGGGTGCGGGTGCAGGGACAGGTCGTCGAGCGTCAGCCGGGACGGGATGTCCTTCACGATCGCCTTGACCGTGCGGGTGCCGTGCTTGAGCAGCACCCGGTGGCCGACCGTCAGCGGGGCGTCGGCGACGTGGCAGACGGTCGCCTCCACGTCCTGGGTGGTGGCGGGCGCGTCCTTCGTCGGCACGATCAGGTCACCGCGCGAGACGTCGATGTCGTCCGCCAGCAGCACCGTCACCGACTGCGTCGTCCAGGCCACGTCGACCGGCTCGCCCAGCAGGTCGATGCCGGCGATGGTCGTCGTACGGCCGGACGGCAGGACGGTGACCGGCTCGCCCACCCGGAAGGAGCCGGCCGCGATCTGGCCCGCGTAGCCACGGTAGTCCGGGTGCTCGGCGGTCTGCGGCCGGATCACGTACTGCACGGGCAGCCGCGCGTGGCAGTGCGCCAGGTCGTGGCTGACCGGCACGGTCTCCAGGTGCTCCAGCACGGTCGGGCCGCCGTACCAGTCCATGTTCGCGGACGGCTCCACCACGTTGTCACCGGCCAGCGCCGAGATCGGGATCGCGGTGACCTCGGGGACGCCCAGCTCGGTGGCGTACGCCGTGAACTCCTGGGCGATCGCGGCGAACACGGACTCCGCGTAGCCGACCAGGTCCATCTTGTTGACGGCGAGCACCACGTGCGGGACGCGGAGGAGGGCGGCGATGGCCGCGTGCCGGCGGGTCTGCTCGACCACGCCGTTGCGGGCGTCGACCAGGATCACCGTCAGCTCGGCCGTGGAGGCGCCCGTCACCATGTTGCGGGTGTACTGCACGTGACCGGGCGTGTCGGCGAGGATGAACCGGCGGCGCGGGGTCGCGAAGTAGCGGTAGGCGACGTCGATGGTGATGCCCTGCTCCCGCTCGGCACGCAGGCCGTCGGTGAGCAGCGCGAGGTCCGGGCCCTCCTGGCCGCGGCTGGCGGAGACGCGCTCCACGGCCTCCAGCTGGTCGGCGAGGACCGACTTGGAGTCGTGCAGCAGCCGTCCGACCAGCGTGGACTTGCCGTCGTCGACGGAGCCGGCGGTGGCGAACCGCAGCAGGGTGGTGGCCGAGAGCGCCTCGGTCGTGGTCGTGCTCATGCTTAGAAGTACCCCTCGCGCTTGCGGTCTTCCATCGCGGCCTCGGACATCTTGTCGTCGGCGCGGGTCGCGCCCCGCTCGGTCAGCCGCGACGCGGCGATCTCGGCGATGACGGCGTCCAGCGTGGTCGCGTCGGAGTCGACGGCGCCCGTGCAGGACATGTCACCCACCGTCCGGTACCGCACCAGCCGCTTCTCGACGCTCTCGCCGTCCTTCGGGCCGCCCCACTCGCCGGCCGTCAGCCACATGCCGTTGCGCTGGAACACCTCGCGCTCGTGCGCGAAGTAGATCTCCGGCAGCTCGATGCCCTCGCGGGCGATGTACTGCCAGACGTCCAGCTCGGTCCAGTTCGACAGCGGGAAGACACGGACGTGCTCGCCGGGGGCGTGCCGGCCGTTGTACAGGTTCCACAGCTCGGGGCGCTGACGGCGCGGGTCCCACTGGGAGAACTCGTCCCGCAGCGAGAACACGCGCTCCTTGGCCCGGGCCTTCTCCTCGTCGCGGCGGCCGCCGCCGAAGACCGCGTCGAACTTCTCCGACCGGATCTTCTCGGTGAGGGGGAGCGTCTGGAGCGGGTTGCGGGTGCCGTCGGGGCGCTCCTTGAGCACACCGCGGTCGATGTAGTCCTGGACGGAGGCCACATGGAGACGCAGCCCATGGGCGGCCACCACACGGTCCCGGTACTCAAGGACTTCCGGGAAGTTGTGTCCCGTGTCCACATGCAGCAGCGAGAAGGGAACCGCGGCCGGCGCGAACGCCTTCAGCGCGAGGTGCAGCATGACGATGGAGTCCTTGCCACCGGAGAACAGGATCACCGGGTTCTCGAACTCGCCCGCCACCTCGCGGAAGATGTGCACCGCCTCGGACTCCAGAGCGTCCAGGTGCGACAGGGCGTACGGGCTCGCCGTGCCCTCGTTCACCGTGGCGACCGTGGTCATGCCAGTCCCCTCTCGCTCAGCAGCGCGTACACCGACCCGGCGGACTCCTGGACCGTCTGGTGCTGCGACTCGATCCGCAGATCGGGGGTCTCGGGCTCCTCGTACGGGTCGTCGACCCCGGTGAGCCCGGTCAGCTCGCCCGCCGCCTGCTTGGCGTACAGGCCCTTCACATCGCGCACGCTGCATACCTCGACCGGGGTCGCCACGTGGATCTCCAGGTACGGCGTCCCGTTCTCCTCGTGCCGCTTGCGGACGGCGTCCCGGCTGTCGCCGTACGGTGCGATCACCGGCACCAGCGCCTTGACGCCGTTACGGGCCAGCAGCTCGGCGACGAAGCCGATGCGCTGCACGTTGGTGTGCCGGTCCTCCCGGGAAAAGCCGAGGCCCGCCGAGATGAACTCGCGGATCTCGTCGCCGTCGAGCACCTCGACACGGTGGCCCTCGGCACGCAGCCGGTTCGCCAGCTCGTACGCGATGGTGGTCTTGCCGGCGCTCGGCAGACCCGTGAGCCAGACGGTGGCTCCGGTCGTCACGTCAGTCTCCTGATGGTTCGTCGTCATCCGTGCAGTCCGCACTCGGTCTTGGCGCGGCCCGCCCAGCGGCCGGCCCGCGCGTCCTCGCCCTCCAGGACCCTGCGGGTGCACGGGGCGCAGCCGACGGAGGCGTAGCCGTCCATCAGCAGCGGGTTGGTGAGCACGCCGTGTTCGGTGATGTACGCGTCCACGTCGTCCTGGGTCCACCGGGCGATCGGCGAGATCTTGACCTTCTGCCGTTTCTCGTCCCAGCCGACGACCGGGGTGTTCGCCCGGGTCGGGGACTCGTCGCGGCGCAGGCCCGTCGCCCACGCCTGGTAGCCCTTGAGGCCCTCTTCCAGCGGCTGCACCTTGCGCAGCCTGCAGCACAGGTCGGGGTCGCGGTCGTGCAGCTTCGGGCCGTACTCCGCGTCCTGCTCGGCGACCGTCTGCCGCGGGGTGAGGGTGATGACGTTGACGTCCATCACGGCCTCCACGGCGTCCCGGGTGCCGATGGTCTCCGGGAAGTGGTAGCCGGTGTCGAGGAAGATCACATCCACGGGGGCCTCACCCTTCTGCACCCGCGAGGCGAGATGGGCGACCACGGCGTCCTCCATGGAGGAGGTGACGCAGAACTTCTTCCCGAAGGTGTCCACCGCCCACTGGAGGATTTCCGGCGCGGAGGCGTCCTCCAGGTCACGGCCCGCCTGCTCGGCGAGTGCCTTCAGCTCCTCGGTCGTACGCTCCTGCTGAGCCGTCGTCATATCCGCTCGTCCCCTCCGTTGTCGGCTCGCTGCAGCCCCCGGGCGAGCAGCCCGAGGAACTTCAGCTGGAATGCGCGGTTGCACGCCCCGCATTCCCAGGCGCCGTGGCCCTGCTCGTGCGGACGCAGGTCCTCGTCACCGCAGTAGGGGCAGTAGAAGGGTGCCGCACGCTCGCTCACGACAGCGCCTCCTCGGAAGCCCGCGAAGCCCAGGTGGCGAACCGTTCGCCGTCCTCGCGTTCCGCCTGGAACCGCTTGAGCACCCGCTCGATGTAGTCGGGCAGCTCGTCCGCGGTGACCTTCAGGCCGCGCACCTTGCGGCCGAAGCCCGCCTCCAGGCCGAGGGCGCCGCCCAGGTGTACCTGGTAGCCCTCCACCTGCTCGCCCTGGTCGTTCAGGACCAGCTGGCCCTTGAGACCGATGTCCGCGACCTGGATGCGCGCACAGGCGTTCGGGCAGCCGTTGAGGTTGATGGTGAGCGGCTCGTCGAAGTCGGGCAGCCGGCGCTCGAGTTCGTCGATCAGCGTCGAGCCGCGCTGCTTGGTCTCCACGATGGCGAGCTTGCAGAACTCGATGCCGGTGCAGGCCATCGTGCCGCGCCGGAAGGAGGACGGCCGCGCGGTGAGGTCCAGCGCCTCCAGGCCCTCCACCAGCGAGTCGACCCGGTCCTGCTCGACGTCGAGGATGATCATCTTCTGCTCGACGGTGGTGCGGACCCGCCCCGAGCCGTGCGCCTCGGCGAGGTCGGCGACCTTCGTCAGCGTGGCCCCGTCGACCCGGCCGACACGCGGCGCGAAACCGACGTAGAACCGGCCGTCCTTCTGCCGGTGCACACCGATGTGGTCCCGCCACTGCTGCACCGGCTGCTCGGGCGCCGGACCGTCGACCAGCTTGCGCCCGCCCAGGTACTCGTCCTCCAGCACCTGCCGGAACTTCTCCGCGCCCCAGTCGGCGACCAGGAACTTCAGCCGGGCACGGTTGCGCAGCCGCCGGTAGCCGTAGTCGCGGAAGATCGAGATGACGCCCTCGTAGACGTCCGGGACCTCGTCGATCGGCACCCAGGCACCGAGCCGCACGCCCAGCTTGGGGTTGGTGGACAGACCGCCGCCGACCCACACGTCGAAGCCCGGGCCGTGCTCGGGGTGGCGTACGCCGACGAACGCGACGTCGTTGATCTCGTGCACCACGTCCAGCAGCGGCGAACCCGAGATGGCCGTCTTGAACTTGCGCGGCAGGTTCGAGTACGCCTTGTTGTTCAGGACGCGGCGCTTCATCTCCTCCAGCGCCGGCGTGGCGTCGATGATCTCGTCCTCGGCGATGCCCGCCACCGGGGAGCCGATCATCACACGCGGGGTGTCACCGCAGGCGGTGACCGTGGACAGGCCCACGCCCTCCAGCCGGTTCCAGATCTCGGGCACGTCCTCGATCCGGATCCAGTGGTACTGGACGTTCTGCCGGTCGGTGATGTCCGCCGTGCCGCGCGCGAACTCCTGCGAGATCTCGCCGATCACCCGCAGCTGCCGCGTGGTCAGCGCACCGCCGTCGATGCGCACGCGCAGCATGAAGTACTCGTCGTCCAGCTCCTCCGGCTCCAGGACCGCGGTCTTGCCGCCGTCGATCCCGGGCTTGCGCTGGGTGTACAGGCCCCACCACCGCATCCGGCCGCGCAGGTCGTTCGGGTCGATCGAGTCGAAGCCGCGCTTGGAGTAGATCGTCTCAATGCGTGTCCGCACATTGAGACCGTCGTCGTCCTTCTTGAACTGCTCGTTGCCGTTGAGGGGCGTGAAATGGCCAACGGCCCACTGGCCCTCACCGCGGTGACGGCTCACCTTGCGGCGGGGCGCGGAGGCGGCAGGGTTCTGTGGGGTGGCGGCCATGGGTGTACGTCCTTCGGGACAGGCGGGAAGTCGGCTCTGACCTGCGCGTACGTGCGCGTGCGGGCATGAGTGCGCGCCATTGCGCAAGCGTGATCAGGTGCGGGGAGTGAACGGCGGTGCTGGGGCGTCAGCTCGCCGGACAGATGGCGCTGGACATGCGGCCGAGGTCGACGTGCCGCCGACTCACCAAGGCAATTCCAGTTCCAGGCATGACGGAAGCGTGTCACGGCGATCTGGACACAGTCCAGCTTCGTCCGTCATGCGGACACCCTTGTCCCGAACTATGAGACAAGGGTGTCGTCGCTCACATACGCTGCCGGAAGGCTTGTCCCGCCAGGTCAGGCGGGGTATGCCCCGGGCCACGGCCCCGGCGTGGCCGCGTCCGGCTCCAGTTCCACCTTGGTGTCGAACAGCTTGAAGCCGCGCCGCTGGTAGTTGTCCATCGCGAAGTCGCCGTCCTTGCTGCACGTGTGCAGCCACACCCGCTTGGTCGGCGTCCGCCCCGGCCACCGCTCGGCCAGGTCCCAGGCGCGGGCCGTGCCGTACGCCAGCAGGTGCCCGCCGATGCGCCGGCCGCGGAAGGCGGGGATCAGCCCGAAGTAGACGATCTCGACCACGCCCTCGTCCTGCGGGTCCAGCTCCACGAACCCGGCCGGGGTGCCGCGGTCGTAGGCCACCCAGGTCTCCACGCCGGGCCGCTCCAGGTACTCCTGCCACCGCGCGTACGTCCAGCCCAGCCGGTCGGTCCACTGGATGTCGCCGCCGACCGAGGCGTACAGGAAGCGGCTGAACTCGGGGGAGGGCACCTCGGCGCGGACGATCCGGACGTCGCCGTCGGGGGCGGCGGCGGGCAGGAGATCGGCCGGCGAGGTCTGCTCCAGGGACCAGGTGGTGACGGGAACGCTGCTCATGCGGGCCAGGGAACCATCCCGCGGCCCGGTCTGTCGATCGGCGCCGGGGGGGCGCGGCCGCCCCCGGTCCGCCCGGGCCCGCGGGGTCAGTCCAGGGCGCCGTCGAGGTCGGCCAGCGGCAGTGCGAACAGCATCCGGTCGGACAGCGACCACACCTCGCCGGTCGCCTGCCAGTAGGAGAGGGAGCCCGCGTCCCGCGCCCAGCAGCGGTCCGAGGCGTCGGCGCCGCAGCGGGCCGCCCGGGCCCCCGCGGTGTCCTGCCGCCACAGCCCGCCGTGCCCGTCCTGCGCACCGGGCAGCCGTCCCACATACCAGGACGCCCGGTCCGCCCCCGGCTCCCGGTACGACAGCACGCCGCGGATCCCGGTCGCCCGGGTCCGGTACGCCTCCACCGCGTCCGCCCGCCCGCGGGCGTCCGTGGCGAGCAGCCCGGGGCGTGCCGGGTCGGTGCTGAACGCGTACCGCCACAGCCGGGCGCGGCGGTCGCCGTCGGGCGCGGTCCACTCCGCGGCGACCAGGCTGTCGGGCGCCGTACCCCGGTCCAGGGCGAGCGCGCCGGGACAGGGCGGCCTGTCGGGGGCGCAGCGGCCGGCGGTGAAGCGGTAGGAGCCGACCGCGGGCAGGACGTAGCGGTAGCCGTCGGCGGACCAGCCGCCGGGCACCCGGCCGATCGCGGCGGCGTCGACGGTGGTGCGCTGGATGCGGTCGAGGTCGTAGACGTAGAGCGCGTCGGCGCTGCCGGACGTGGTGGTGACCAGCAGCTTGTTCTCGTACCAGACCATGCCGGAGATCCCGGAGGCCAGGCCGCGGTAGTCGCGGCCGCCGTCGACCGGGACCACCAGCAGGGCCCAGCGGTAGGCGAGGTGCGCGGGGTCGTCCGCGTCGACGAAGGCGACCCGGGCCAGGCCCCGCTCGGCGGGGCGGCCGGCGGTGGTGCTGTGGGTCCAGCCGGCCAGGACCACCCGGTGGGTGCCCCAGACGCCGTCGTCGTCGGCGTCCCCGGAGGTGGTCACCGAGGCCGGCCGCCAGGCGTCGGCGGTGGCGTCGGCCGGGTCCCAGCAGTAGGCACGGGCGGCGGCCGGGGCGACGGGCAGCGACGCGCGGTCGCCGGAGGGGCAGTCGGCCGCCTCGCGCAGTTCGCGGTCGGCGCTGTCCAGCACGTCGTCCACGCCGACCGGGCGGCCCATCGCGGCGGCGAGCCGGTCCAGCGTGCGGGCGGGGACCAGGTGCTCCTGGAGTCGGAGCGGGCCGGTGTCCGCGGCGGAGGTCAGCGGCTTCAGCGCGCCCGGGTCCTCTCCGACCTCGGCCTGGGAGGCGCTGATCAGGGTGGCGGCGGCGGTGAGTGCCAGGGCGGTACCGGTCAGGACGGCGCGCAGTGCCGCGCCCCGTCTGCGCCGGCGGTGTCTGCCGCGATGCTTCATCTCTCCTCCAGAGGGCGGGCCAACTGCGCCTCATGATCCGTACGTTGACGCGAGGAACAGGTGGGGAGGCCCGTACGGGATGCTACGGCAGGAACGGGCCGGGCAGGGTGAAGTCCCCGCAGATCGGCCGAGGGAGCACGGACCGGGCCGGGGTCGGGCGGACGGCCGTTCACGCCGGGGGCTGCCCGGTCCGGCTGTCGGGCGTGGCATTCCGTTTCCGGGCCACCGCCGGAGCCGTCGACTGGGGGAGCAGGTCGCGCGGGTCATCCGGAAGGATCACGTCCACTTCCGCATCGTCGCAGAAACGATACGGCCGATGGTGCAGGAGTTCCCCGAGGTACCGCCGGATCCTGGACATCTCCGCCCGCACGGTCACGGTCCGGGAGGGATCGCCGAACAGGTCCTCCGCCAGCTCCGCCGCCCCGCGACCCGCCCGGTGCTCCGCGAGCAGGAACAGCAACTCGGCGTGCCGCGGACTGAGTTCCCGCGACCAGGAGGCCGCCGACGCCGTGACCTGCACCGTGCAGCGGCCCGCCCGGGAGAGGTCCAGCACGATCCGGCGGACGGCACCGGCCTGCGCCTCGTCCTCCGCCCGCAGCAGCCAGCCCCCGGCCAGCGGCTCCACCGCGCACGACCCGAGCGAGGGCAGCCACCGGCGGCCCGGCGCCAGCGTCTTGGGCAGCGCCACCCGCCGCACGTACGGCATCCCGGTCACGGCCGCCGACCAGCCGTTGCGGTCCACCACCAGCGCCCGCCCGGCCAGCCGGGCCAGCACCGGCGCCGCCACCGCCCGCAGCCCCTCCAGCGAGGTCTGGTGCAGCTCCCGCAGCCGGGCCTCGGCCAGCTTGGCCACCGAGTCCACCCAGGCCAGGGTGGCCGGGTGCATGGTCTCCAGCGGGCCGCTGACGTCCACCACCCCGAGCAGCCGGCCGTCCCGCGGATCGGTGATCGGCGCGCCCGTACAGGTCCAGGAGGCGTGCGACCGTACGAAGTGCTCGGCGGCGAACACCTGCACCGGCCGCCGCACCACCGCCGGGGTGCCCACCCCGTTGGTGCCGACGACGTCTTCCCGCCAGTCCGCGCCCAGCTCGAAGCCGAGCCCGTCGGCCTTGCGCAGCACCGCGGCCGACCCCTCCCGCCACAGCACGCGCCCGTCGGCGTCCGCCACCACCATGATGTGCTGGGCGACGTCCGCGACCGAAAGCAGCCCCTCCCGCAGCACCGGCAGGACGTGCCGCAGCGGCGACTCCTCCCGCCGGCGGCGCACCTCGTCGGACGGCAACAGGCCCGAGCGGAAGTCGTGTTCGGGATCGACACCGCTGCGCAGCATCCGTCCCCAGGACTGCTCGATCACCGGCCGGGGCGCGATCCGCGCACGTTGTCCGGCGAGCGTGGCCTCGCGCATCTCGTTCAGCACCCGCGCCGCCTGTGCCGCGTCCACGGCGGCCAGGCGCGCCACGTTCATCGGCGGGTTCACCACTGCGGTCCTCCGGAAAGGGCATCGAACACACTTGTCAAGCCGTCCGGGCGGCGGTTTCCGGTCCGACTGTCCCTCTCATACTGCCGCTCCGGGCATGGCGGAGGCACAGACTCCGCGCATGTGCCCCCATAAGTTGCAACCCCTTGCAACCCTGGTGGACCACCGAGCGGTGGCTGAGACTTGACCACGACGCCCTGCGCGTCCGCGGGCTCAACGGGCCCCGACGGCGGGGGTGGTGCCGTGTCGGCGCAGCACCACCCCCTGTCGTCCGGCGGGTTGGCCGTACGCGGAGGGGAGTGGCCCTTGCCGTACATCGCGAGCTACGGGCCGGTGCGTGGCAGGTCACGCGGTTCCCCGCGCCCCCGCGCGGGTCCTCGCGCCCGGTATCAGGACTCCGGCCTTGCCCGGAGTACCACCGCTTCGAGATCCAGGCCCGTCGGCAACGTCCCGAAGGACGCGCCGTGGTCGCCGCCCAGGCGGGAGGCGCAGAAGGCGTCGGCGACCTCCGGCGGGGCGTGCCGCACCAGCAGGGAGCCCTGGAGGACCAGGGCGAGCCGCTCCGCCACACGGCGGGCCCGGCCCTCGACGCCGTCCAGGTCGGCGAGTTCGGTGAACAGGTCCTTCACCGCGCGGTCCAGCCGGTGGTCGGCGCCGTGCGCGCGGCCGATCTCGGTCAGGCAGGCGTCCAGCGCGCCCGGCTCCCGCTGCAGCGCCCGGAGCACGTCCAGCGCCTGCACGTTCCCCGCGCCCTCCCAGATGGAGTTCAGCGGCGACTCCCGCACCAGCCGGGGCAGGCCGGACTCCTCGACGTACCCGTTGCCGCCCAGGCACTCGGCGGCCTCCACCACCACCGGCGCACAGCGCTTGGTGATCCAGTACTTGGCCGCCGGCACCGCGAGCCGCAGGAAGGCCCGCTCCTGCTCCCCGCCGTCGTCCCAGGCCGCGGCGAGCCGCAGCGCGAGCGCGGTCGCGGCCTCCGACTCCAGCGCGAGGTCGGCGAGGACGTTGCGCATCAGCGGCTTGTCGACCAGTTTCCCGCCGAACGCCTCCCGATGGGTGCAGTGGTGCACGGCCTGCGCCACCGCCTGCCGCATCAGGCCCGCCGAGCCGAGCGCGCAGTCCAGCCGGGTCGCGGCGACCATCTCGATGATCGTGCGCACCCCGCGCCCCTCCTCGCCGACCCGGCGCGCCCAGGTGCCGGCGAACTCCACCTCGGCGGAGGCGTTCGAACGGTTGCCCAGCTTGTCCTTCAGCCGCTGGATGAGGAAGACGTTGCGGCCGCCGTCGGGCAGGACCCGCGGGACCAGGAAGCAGGTCAGCCCGCCCGGCGCCTGCGCGAGCACCAGGAACGCGTCCGACATGGGTGCCGAGCAGAACCACTTGTGTCCGGTCAGCACATAGGTGCCGGGCTCCGTGAGGGGCCGCGCCACCGTGGTGTTCGCGCGGACGTCGCTGCCGCCCTGCTTCTCGGTCATGCCCATCCCGAACAGCGCGCCGGGCTTCTGTCCGGCGGGCCGCAGCTCCCGATCGTAGATCGTGGACGTCAGCCGGGGCTCCCACTCGGCGGCCAGGCCGGCGTCGGCACGCAGCGCGGGCACGGCCGCATGCGTCATCGACAGAGGGCAGCAGGTGCCCGCCTCCACCTGCGTCCAGACCAGGAACCCGGCCGCCCGGCGCACATGCCCGGCGGGCCGGGTCCAGGCGCCGGTCAGACCGGCCGAGACGCCCTTGCCGAGCAGCCGGTGCCAGGCCGGATGGAACTCGACCTCGTCGATCCGGTGGCCGTACCGGTCGTGGCTGTGCAGCCGGGGCGGGTGCTCGTCCGCCTGCACCGCCCATTCGTGCAGCTGTGCGGAGCCGGCGGCCCGGCCGAGCGCGGACAGCTCGGAGCGCACCTCGTCCAGGACGTCCGGGGCCGTGTAGCGGCCGACGGCCTCGGCGAGGGCCCGGTCGGCGGTGAAGACGTCGTAGCCGACCAGCGGAGGCGGCTGGTTCGTCACGGTGTGGGTGGAGGTGCCTGCCATGGTTGCGAACCTACCCGGGAAGGCGGCGGTAATGGCCTCCGGAGCGGCACTGCGCCGGGAACCGGACGGGTCGAACCCTTGATCGCCCCCGGAAGGTGAGGACGGCCCGCCGCGACGGATACCGTTAGGACGTGCAGCAGCCAGCAAGTGAACCCCCCGAGCAGCCGGCCGGTCGGCTCCACCGGGCCAGAGCCCTCTACCGGAACGTCTCCAAGCGCAGGACCGCCTGGCTGTTGCTCAAGGACACCGTCGACTCCTGCATGGAGTACCGCATCCTCGGCCTGGCCGCCGAGGCCGCGTTCTTCACGCTGCTGTCGGTGCCGCCGCTGCTGCTGAGCCTGATCGGACTGCTCGGCTACGTCGACGACTGGACCGGCGCCGACACCATCCACAGCCTGGAGACCAACCTGCTGGAGGCCTCCCGCACGGTCCTCTCCGACAAGGGCGTCAAGGACATCGCCGAGCCGATCCTGCACGACGTGATGAAGGGCGGCCGGCCCGACGTCATCTCCATCGGCTTCCTGTTCGCCCTGTGGTCGGGTTCCCGCGCGGTGAACGTCTTCATCGACACCATCACCGTCATGTACGGCCTGGACGGCGTCCGGGGCATCGTCAAGACCCGGATCATGGCGTTCCTGCTGTTCATCGTGGCGCTGCTGATCGGTTCGGTGGCGCTGCCGCTGATGGTGGCCGGGCCGGACGCGGTGGTGCGGATCCTGCCCTGGTCGACGACGGTCGTCCAGGTCCTGTACTGGCCGGTCGTGATCGTCCTGTCCATCGTCTTCCTGACGACCCTGTACCACGTGTCCGTGCCGGTCCGCTCGCCGTGGATCGAGGACGTGCCCGGCGCCCTGGTCGCCCTCGCCATGTGGGTCCTGGGCAGCTTCCTGCTGCGCATCTACCTCACCAGCACCATCGAGGGCGCCACCATCTACGGCTCCCTCGCCGCCGCCGTCGCCGTCCTGCTGTGGATCGGTGTGTCCGCCTTCGCCGTGCTCGTCGGCGCGGCCGTGAACGCGGCCATCGACCGGGTCTGGCCCGCCGCCGCCACGGCCGCCGCGCGCGAGGCCAACGAGCGGTTGCGCCATGCTCAGGTCGCCGAGTACGTCGCCCGCGCCGCGGCGGCCCGCGAGGTCGACCCCGACGACCCCGACATGCCCTCCGAGTTCCCCGAGCGCTGGTCCCGCTTCCTGCCCCCGGAGGACGTGACGGCCCGCCTGCGCACCCACGCGAGGAATCCGCATCACGCCCACAAGGGGCACGGCGGCCACGGCGGCGACGGCGGCGACGGCGGGACGGCACATCCGGTGCAGTGACGTTGCGGCCGACGGTGACGGCGTGACCGGCTCGCTCCGGCGTGCACGCGGTGCCTGCCCCTACCCTGATGCCCGCCCCTACCCTGATGCCCGCCTCGGCCCTGGTGTCTGCCTCGAACCCGGTGCCTGTCCCCGCCCTGGTGCCCCTGTCTCCACCCTCGGGTGGGGACCCTGCGGTGGAGAAGGCGGCCGCGCCGGTCCCCCGATCTCCACCCGGCACTCCACCCCTGCGCCGATCCGCCGGACACCGTCCCCCGCCTAGCGTGAATGCGCAGGCCGGAACCGTCCGGCCTGCGGCAGCACAACCGGGCACCCGCCGTCGGCGCACCGCCCGGTACGGCTCCGGCCCCGGGCAGGGAGGCAGTGATGGACATGACGGACGCGAGGGGTCGGACGCGAGGGGGCGGTACGACGCGAGGGGGCGGTACGACGCAAGAGGGCGGTACGACGTGGGAGGCGGCCGGGTCGGCCGAGCCCCCTCGGCCACCGGAGCCCCCGCCCCGGCCCCCCGGGAGCGTCCGCGGTCCGCTCCTCTCCCTCGCCGTGGACGTCCTCCTGCCGCTCCTCGTCTACTACGCGGCCCGGGCACTCGGGGCCGGCCAGGCGGCCGCCCTGCTGCTGAGCGGCGCCCCGCCGGCGCTGCGGCTGCTGGCCGGTGCGGTGCGGCACCGCCGGATCGACGGGGTGGACCTGTTCCTGACGGCGCTGCTGGCCACCGCCGCGCTGGTGTCGCTGATCGGCGGCGGCCCCCGCGTCCTGCTGTTCAAGAACGCGGCGCTGTCGCTCGCGGTCGGCGCCTGGGCGCTCGGCACCGCGTTCACCGGCAGACCCCTGGCGTTCCAGCTGGGACAGCGCCTGCACCCGGCAGAGGCGGCCCGCGCACGGGCGGGGGTGTGGCGGGACAGCGCCCCCTTCCGCCGCGGCCTGCGGGTCCTCACGCTCCTGTGGGGAGCCGAGCAGTTCCTCGACGGCACCCTCGGCTCACTCGCCGCCGCCACGCTGCCTGCCGACACGGTGCCGCTGCTCGACCGCGTCCTGTCCTTCGTCCTGCTGGGCCTGACCGCCGGGATCACCGCCGGCTACGCCCGCCGCTTCCGCAGACGCCACGCCCTCCCGCTGTTCGGGGCCCCGGCACCGGTGACGGGACGGCCCCGGAGCGGTGGTCGCAGGCAGGGCACCGGCGCCGTCGGCGACGTACGCTGACTGCCGTGTACGCGGAGCGGGCATCCCGGCTGACCGGCGCGGTGGTGTGGACGAACTCCCCGGCCGGCACCGGCACCCGTCCCGTGCTGCCGGACGGCTGCATGGACCTGCTGTGGAACGAGGACCGGCTGCTGGTCGCGGGTCCCGACACCCGCCCCTACCTGCCCGAGGGCCCGGCCCGCTGCTGGACGGGCATCCGCTTCTTCCCCGGCACCGCACCCGCGCTGCTCGGCGTTCCGGCACACGAACTGCGTGATCTCCGGGTGGAGTTGGCGGACCTGTGGCCGGCGGCGCGGGTCCGGCGGCTGGCCGGCCGGATCGCGGCGGCCCCCGACCCCGCGAGCGCACTGGAGGACCTCGCCCTGGACCGGGCGGCGGAGGCCGGCCCCCCGGACCCGGTACTGCGCCGGGTGGTGGAGTGCCTGGCCGGGGGCCGCCCGGTGGCCGCGACGGCCGCCGAACTGGGTCTGGGCGAACGCCGCCTGCACCGCCGCTGCCTGACCGCGTTCGGTTACGGCCCGAAGACCCTGGCCCGCATCCTGCGGCTGCAGCGGGCGCTGGCCCTGGCCCGCTCCGGGACGCCGTACGCCGAGACGGCGGTCCGCGCGGGCTATGCGGACCAGCCCCATCTGGCGCGGGAGGTGCGGCGGCTGGCGGGCATGCCGCTCGGGGAGCTACTCGCCGGGGACGGCGGGGACGGGTAGCGGGGCGAACAGGTCGACCGCGTTGCCGTCGGGGTCGTGCACGGTGGCGTACCGCTGGCCCCAGAAGGCGTCCCACGGCTTCAGCTCCCCGTGGTGGCCGGCGGCCACCAGCTCCCCGTACCGGGCGTCGACCTCGGCGGGGGAGTCGCAGCGAAAGGCGAGCGCGACCCGTGCCGCGCCGGCGGGCGGCCGCCATCCGGGGTGGAAGGAGCGGACGGTGTCCTCGGTGTCCAGGGCGAGCAGCAGCCCGCCGGGCAGTTCGGCCTCGACATGCGGCTGGTCCTCGGCTCCCTCGGGGAAGACCAGTCCGAGGCGGCGGTAGAAGGCGAGCGAGGCGGCCAGGTCGGAGGCGACCAGGCCGATCACGGCGAATCGTACGGTCATGCGGGGACCGTAGGCGGCGGCTGGTCGGCCGGTCTTGAAGGAATCGGACACCGGCGGCGGGCACCGGCCCGCTCACGGGCGCCCCGCGCGGCGGTTCCGGCCGGTCGCACCGAGGTGTTCGACGAGGACGAACGTGACGCTGATCAGCAGGGACCAGGCGCCGAACTTGGTCAGCGGCACCGGCTGCCAGCCGCCGAGCTGCTGCGGGTAGCTCCAGGCGCCCGCGTAGGTCGCCGCGTTCTCGGCGACCCACAGGAAGAAGCCGATCAGGACGAAGGAGAGGGCGAGCGGCATGCGGTAGCGGTGGGCGCCCACGCTGAAGCCGACCCAGGTGCCGGCGGTCGCGGCGGTCATCGCCACCGCGAGTGGCCAGCGCAGGTCCGGTATCCAGTGGTGGGTGAAGAAGTTGAGGTAGACGGCGGCGGCGACCAGGGTCGTGGCAGCGGCGCGGTAGCGGGTGTAGCGCAGCCGCATCAACTGCCGGGCCCGGCAGACGTAACTGGCGACCGCCGCGTACATGAAGCCTCCGTACAGCGGCACCCCGGCGATCTTGGTGAGGGCGTCCTCCGGGTAACTCCACGAGCCCAGATGCACCTTGACCAGCTCGAACAGCAGTCCCAGCACATGGCACACGGCGATCACCGCGGTGTCCCGCCGGGTCTCCCAGCCGAGCCGGCGGGCGACGAGGGTGAGCAGTACGCCGTAGACGAGGACCAGGTCGTAGCGGGCGACGGGCAGCGGGGGCAGCAGCCGGGAGGCCCCGATCCCGGCCAGCAGCGCCCCGGCGAAGGCGCAGGCGCGGACCTGGATCAGGCCGAACCGCACCAGCTGGGCGAACCCGTGCCGGAGTCCGCTCGCGGCGGACCCGTCCTCCTTGTGCATGCCCCTCCTTCGCGCGACAACGCGGGCCCCGATGGCAGGACCCGCATTTGAACACGTTCAATTAGGGGGAGTGGTTCCCGCGTGATCACGCGAACCCGGCAGGATCCGGAAGAAGGGCCCCGGCGCCCGGCGCCCGACGTGCGGCGCTCAGCCGAAAGCGACCGGTCCGTTCGGTGTGACCACGGTGAAGGAGAGCGCGCGTGGGCCCGTCGTGAGCGTCAGCGCGGTGCCGAGGGCCGCGAGGTGGCCGTGCACCACCTGCGGGTCGGGGGCCGAGGCCGACACCGCCAGCAGCGGGGTGACCGGCAGTCCCGAGGCGGCCGGGTGCGGGGAGTCACCCCAGTCGATGAGGAACGGCAGCAGATCCGAGGCCCCGCCGGGACCGGCGTCGGTCAGCCGCCACCGCAGCAGGGCGCCGTCCGGGGTGCGGCGGCTCATCGGCCGTACCGGCCCCGGGTCATGACCGCGCGCCCGCGCCGCGGCGACCGCCGCGTCCAGGTCCGGCGGGCTGATCGCCCAGGCCGGCACGGAGGGCCCGGTCAGCCGGTCGACGCCGAACGGCCGCGGCCCGGCGGGTTCGGGCTGCTCCGGATCGGGCCCGAGGATCTCCAGATAGCTCCGGCCGCCCAGCCCCACCAGGTGGTTGCGCGTCCCCAGCCCGACATGCACCCCGCCGGGCACCGGCACGATGCCGGTCCGCCGCGCGAACTCGGCGACGGTCGCCTCCAAGTCGGGTGTGGCGAGGACGAGATGGTCCAGCAGCGGCGGAATCGCGTTCATCGCGCGAGAGGTTACGGGATCGGGACCGGCCCCGGGAACGCCCGTGCGGCACCATGGGCGCATGATCCGTACCGCACGCGCCCTACCGCTGCTGCTGCTCCTGCCCGCACTGCTCACGGCGTGCGGCACCGAGAAGGCCGATGCCGGCGCCGCCCGGCAGCCCACACCGAACGCACCGACCACTTCGACCACACCGACCACCCCGGCCAAGCCGGCCACCACCCCCCCCTCGCAGGCCGAACTCGACGACCGGCTGCGCGCGTTGGGCATCGCGCCGGAACTCGTCTACGTCACCGACGTACCGGGCTTCACGCTCGCCGAGCAGTCCGTCGGTGTGAACGGGGACGACGGCTTCTCCGTCTCGTACTGGGCGAAGGACGGTGCCGTGCTCCACCTCTACGCCGAGCGGGGCAGCGCGGCCGACTGCCCCGCGGGCCTCGTCTGCCGGGCACCGGCGAAGGGCCAGGTGGTGCGGATCGGCGGCGAGAAGGTCGCACCCGGGGTGCTGCGCCGAGCCGCCGACGCCGTCCACCGCCCCGCACCGGAGGAACTCGCCGGCCTCCTGCCGCCGCCCCGCACCGCGACGGCCCCGGTGGAGCGCGGCGACCTCCCGTCGTACGGCGACGGAGCACCCGACAACAGTGTGGGCGAGGGCGGTTGACCGGTTCGTCCGCCGGCGGCCGCACGCGTCGTCACGGACCGGGGCACGCCCGCCTGGAGCCGGCCGGCATGCCTCCTCGTCTCCTCCTGTACACCCGTCCCGCCGACTACCGCCACGACTCCCTCCCGGACGCCGTCGCCGCCGTCCGGGACCTCGGCCGGTTCGCCGTCGAGCACACCGAGGACCCAGCCGACCCCGAACGGCCACTGGACGGGTCCGCGGCCGTGGCCTCCCTCTCCACCAGCGGCGACGTTCTCACCCCGGCCGGACGCGCACGGCTGGAGAGCCACGTCCGCTCGGGCGGCGGCTTTGCCTGGGTGCACGCGGCGGCCTGCACCGAGTACGGCCGGCCGTACTACGGCGAACTCCTCGGCGCCCGCTTCACCCGGCACCCCGCCCACCAGCCCGGCCGCACGGACCACCGCCGGCCTGGTGCCGGGAACAGGGCCCCGCGGGCGAACGTGTGTTCTACACGACACTCGGCCACGCCGCCGACGCCTACCGAGACCCGCTCTTCCTGGCCCACCCGAACGGGGGTCTCACCTGGGCGGCCCGGCCGGCCGAGTGACGTTTCTGCGGTGAACCGGTTCCGCCATCGGAGTGAGTAAAGCTGGCGTAGGAGGAAGGTCACGTGACTACCTAGAGATGCTCTTGTCTTGGCAAAGGGCGTCGAGACGCGACGGCACACCCCCCTTCCGCCCCGCGTCACCCACCCACAGGAGGAGCCGGACCTTGACTTACGGGAAAAAGCTGCGCGAGCGCATCGCCGAGCCCGGGACCACTCCGCTGATCGGCGTGTACGACATGTACTCGGCGTCGATCGCGGCCAAGCACTACGACGGGATGTTCGTCTCGGGCTTCGGCTTCGCGGCCTCGTACTACGGGCTGCCGGACATCGGATTCATCGCCTGGCCCGACATGGTGGCCTTCGTCCAGCGGCTGCGGGGCGCGTTCCCGCACCACCACCTGCTGGTCGACATCGACGACGGGTACGTCGACCCCGAGGTCGCCTGTCACGTCGTCGAGGGACTGGAGCGCATCGGCGCCTCCGGGGTGATCCTGGAGGACCAGAAGCGGCCCCGCCGCTGCGGCCACGCCGACGGCAAGCAGGTGCTGCCCCTGGACGAGTACCTGGAGAAGCTGCACAAGGTCCTGCAGACCCGCAAGGACCTCGTCGTCGTCGCCCGTACCGACGCCACCGACGAGCACGACATCCTGCACCGCGCCGAACAGCTGGCGGCCACCGACGCCGACGTGGTGCTGGTCGACGGCGTGCGCAGCGTCGAGTGGATCCGACGGATCCGGGAGGTCGTCGGCGACAAGCCGCTGCTGTTCAACCAGATCGCCGGCGGCAAGTCACCCCGCCTGTCCCTCGGCGAGCTGTCCGACCTCGGCGTGGACGTCGCCATCTACAGCACCCCGTGCCTGTTCGCCGCGCACGAGGCGATGGACTCCGCCCTCGCCGGCCTCAAGGCCGCCGACGGCCGGCTGCCGGAGCTGGACCCCGCGAGCGGGGTCGGCGTGAAGGCCTCCACCAGCCTGCTGGAGCGCAACATCGCCCCCGAGCGGCTCACCCCCGAGGGCGTGGGCGTGTGACCGGTGCCGTACCCCGGCTCGGCGTGGCCACGGCGGTCGCCGCCGCGCTCCTCGCGGCCGGCGCCGTACCCGCGGCCGCGTCCGGGAGTCTGATCACCGTGATCGACAACTCCCAGGCCGACTCCTGGCTGGAGGTCGACCGCGCGGCCAACGTGCAGACCGGCAGCGGCACCGCCGGCAGCGACCACGACGGCAGCGCCGTGGACGTGGTCGAGGCCATCTTGGGCGCCGACCGGGGCGAGGAGGACTGAGGGAAACAGGCACCCGGGACCACCGGAACGGCACGACGGCCGGGCACCCCGTGCGGGAGGTGCCCGGCCGTGACCGTGTGACCGGACCGGCCGGGGACTCAGTCCTCCGTGAGGTCGGGGCGGCCGTTCTCGTCGAGCTCGACGTCCTCCTTCGGGTCGTGCTCGTCGGCGGGCGAGGCCACGGCGACGCGCTGCGGTCCGGGAGCGACGGTACGGCAGGCGGCGTGCGCCGAGCCGTAGACGGTGACCAGGGCGGCTGCGGCCCCGGCGAGGGCCGCGGCGGTACGCGTGGTGTGGTTCATACCCGGTGAACGAACCCCGCGCCGACGGGGTCACCGTGCCCGGCCCGAACCGGGCGCCCACGTCACGCGGTCGGCCGCCCGGCCGGCCCCCCTCCGCGCGCCACGGCGCGGCTCGCCGGAGGCGGGGCCGTGCTCGCCCGCTCCACCAGCCGTGTCGACAGCTCCGTCCGCGTCCCCTCGGGGCGCTCGCCGTGCATCATCCGCACCAGCAGCCGCAATGCCGTCCCCGCCATCTCCGACAGCGGCTGGCGGACGGTGGTCAGCGCCGGGGTGACCCAGCGGGCCTCGGGCAGGTCGTCGAAACCCACCACGCTCACCTCGTCCGGCACCCGCAACCCCCGCTCCGCCAGCGCCGTGTACACCCCGAGTGCCATCCGGTCCGCGCACACGAACACCGCGGTCGGCGGCTCGGGCAGGTCCAGCAGCTCGTGCATGCGCAGCCGGGCGGTGGTCTCGTCACGGCCCACGTGCCGCACGTACTCGGCGCGTCGCCGCACGCCCGCCGAGGCGAGCGCCGAGCGGTAGCCGGCCACCCGGGCGCCGTCGGCCATCGCCCGCCGGTGCCCGGCGATCACCGCTATCCGCTCGTGGCCCAGTCGCAGCAGATGCTCGGTCGCGCTCACCCCGCCCTGCCAGTTGGCCGCCCCGACCGAGACCACCCCGGCCGGTGGCTCGTGCACCGGGTCGACGAGCACGTACGGGATGCGGTGGTGGTCCAGCCACGCGTACTGCGCGGCGGACAGCTCGGCGAGCGGGAACAGCACGCCCGAGGAGCCGCGCGTGGTCAGCTTGTCCAGCCAGCCGCGCTCCGGCCGGGCGTCCCGGGTCCGGGTCGGCCCGGCCGAGACCACCACCTCCAGACCCGCCTCGTACGCCGCCGCCTCCACCCCGCGCAGCACCGCACCCGACCAGGAACTCTCCAGCGAGTGCAGCACCAGGTCCACCAGGGCCGGCACCTTCGACGCGTCGAAGCGGGGCCGGCGCACATAGCCGAGCCGGTCGAGCGCCTCGGTCACCCGGCGGCGGGTCTCCGGTGCCACGTCCTCCCGGCCGTTGACCACCTTGGACGCGGTGGGTACCGACACGCCCGCCTCGCGGGCCACCACCGCCAGCGTCGGCCCGGCCGCCACGCTCGCACTCCCCGCACGGACCATAGGGAACCACCTCTCCGGCCCGCCCGTGGGCCACCGAAAGTTGCGACCAACGCTGCTTCCGCGGCCTGCTCACCGACCGTGCGGAAAGCGCTTCCTACGATAGATGGAGCGTCAAGACGGCGGGAAGACATGAGAATTGACGGGGTGGCGGCCGCCGCGTCTTTCGAAACTCCGAACACCGGAAGCGTCGTCCCGAGGGTCCCGTATGTCTGTGACTGGTGAGGCCGCCGCCGGGGCAGCCGAGCCGGAAACCGGCGACGTGAGCCGTGCAGCAGGGGCCAACGGGACCCACGGCGACCCGGGCCGCCGCGCCGGTACGACGCGGCCGGGAACCGCAGCCGTCGGAAGGGGGGCGATGCGAAGTTCTGCGACGGCCCGACGTGGTCGGACCGGTGGGGGCGTGGGGTGGTGGTGGAGGTGGTGGGTCGGTGGGGGCGGCGGAGGTGGTGGGTCGGTGGGGGCGGCCGTCAGGCGACCCGGGACAGATCCGCGTGCCGCACCTGGTGCCGCGGCGGCAGGCCCTCGGCCAGCCGTTCCAGCTCCTCCACGACGATCACGCCCAGCCGCTCCAGCTCGTTGCCGAGCGAGCCCGCGATGTGCGGGGTGAGGAAGACGTTGGGCAGCCGGTACAACGGCGAACCGGCGGGCAGCGGTTCGGGCTCCGTGACGTCGAGGACCGCACTCAGGCGTCCCGAGACCAACTCCTGCGTCAGCGCCTCGTGGTCGACCAGCGCACCACGCGCCGTGTTGATCAACACGCCCCCGTCCCGGACCAGGGCGAGCCGGGCCCGGTCGAGCATGCGGCGGGTCTCGGGGATGTCGGGGGCGTGCAGGGTGACGATGTCGCTGCGCCGCAACAGCTCCTCCAGCGACACCGGTTCCGCCCCCAGGCCGACGGCCTCGGCGGGACCGACGTAGGGGTCGTACAGCAGGACCGTGAAGTCGAACGGCCGCAGCAGCTCCATGAGCCGGCGGCCCACACGGGAGGCGCCGACGACCCCGACGCGGCGGCCGAGGTTACCGGTGGCCGCGGTCTCGGTGCGGTCCGGATGGGCGTGGGTGCGGCGGTAGCGCTCGCGGTGACCGAAGGCGTCCTTACCGGCGAGCAGGATCATCGCGAGCGTGTACTCCGCCACCGGCAGGGCGTTGCCGGTGACCGCGCTGGAGACGGTGACGCCGTTGGCCCACAGCGCCTCACCGACCAGGGAGCGGACCGAGCCGGCGGCATGCAGGACGGCACGCATCTTCGGTACCGCGGCCAGCGCACCGGCGTCCAGGTGCGGGCAGCCCCAGCCGGTGATCAGCACCTCGGCCGCGGCCAGGGCACCGGCCGCCGCCGGATCGGCGAAGTCCCGGACGACGAACGCCGGGTCGATGTCGGCCGCCCGCCTCAGCCGTTCCATGAGCGGCGGCGGGAAGAGCAGCGGGAGGTGTACCGGATCCATCGCGAACACGGCCCGCGGCGGCTGAGGGCTGGGCATGGCTCTCCTGACGGAGCGGAAGTGAAGAAAGGTTTACGGAAAGCGCCTTCTAACGTAGGTCCGCAGGTAAGAACGGGTCAATCGGCGGGGCCCGGGCGGCGGAACACGGTCTGGATCTCGTGCAGCCGGGCGTCCGGTGTGCCGTCGGTCAGGGCCTGCACGTGCTCGGGTCGCCGCCGGGTCGCCGCCGGGTCGGCCTCTCCGGGGCGGGCGGTCTCTCTGGCCGAGTGGTCTCCTCAGCCGGGCGGCGGGTGCGTCCGGGGAGGCAACCGGCCGCCTGCTCGCCCGCGTTCACCGGCACCGCCACCAGCACGGTCGGGGCGCGGGCGGGAGCTGCCCCTCACCGCGGGCACCCCGCCCTCCGCCGACCGGACCCACGGCGACCTCGGTGACGCCAACCTCGACGCCCCTGCCCACGACACCCCGGCACGGTCGCCGGAATACAACCGGACGATGTGATGCTCTGATGTGAACGATGCACGAGCGCGGCGAAGGGCTGGCGGGCGATGACGGCAGACCAGGCGGGCCCCGTGGTCATCACACCCCACGGAGCCGTACGGGGCCGGTACGAGCACGGCATCGCGGTGTTCCGCGGCATCCCGTACGCCGCCCCGCCCTTCGGCCCCCGACGGTTCCGCCCGCCCCAGCCGCCCGAACCCTGGGACGGCGTCCGCGACGCCGGCGCCTTCGGCCCCACCGCGCCCAAACCCCCGTACTCCGAGGCCTTCGCCCGGTACCTGTCCGACCCGGAGATCCCCGGCGACGACTGCCTCAACCTCAACGTATGGACCCCCGAACCGGGGCCCGGCGCCCGGCTCCCCGTCCTCGTCTGGTTGCACGGCGGCGCCCTCACCAGGGGCTCCTCCGCCGTACCGGTGTACGACGGCCGCGCCTTCGCCCGCGACGGCGTCGTCTGCGTCTCGGTCAACTACCGACTGGGCGTCGAGGGCTACGGACTGTTCCCGGACGCACCCCCCAACCCCGGCCTGCGCGACCAGCTCGCCGCCCTGCGCTGGGTGCACGAAACGATCGGCGCCTTCGGCGGCGACCCCGACCAGATCACCCTGTGCGGCCAGTCGGCCGGCGCCATCAGCGCCGGCGTCCTGCTCGCCGCCCCCGCGACCCGCGGCCTGATCCGGCGCGCGATCCTGCAGAGCGGCCCGCCGGAAGCGTCCGACCGGGACAAGGTACGGCGCATGGTGCGCCGCATGGCCACCCGGCTGAAGATCCCCGCCACCGCCGAAGCCTTCGCCGCCGTCGACCGCGACCTGCTGCTGCGCACCCAGGCCGAGGTCGGCCGGCTCAGCAGCCCGGTCCTGGGCGGACCCGCGTTCGGCATCGTCGTGGACGGCGACCTCGTACCCCGCGACCCTCTCCAAGCCCTGCTCGACGGCGACGCCGCCCAGGGCGTCGAACTGCTCATGGGCTGGACCCGCGACGAGTACCGGCTCTGGTTCGTGCCCGGCGGACTGCTGGACCACATCGACCGGCTCGGCCCCGTCGCCCTCGCCGCAGCCATGGCCCGCTGCCACGTCGGCCACGAGGTGCCCCGCGCCTACCGCGCCCTCCACCCCGACGCCGGCGTCGCCGAGATCGTCGGCCAGATGGTCACCGACCACCTGCTGCGCGCCCCGCTGCACCGCCTCGCCGACGCCCGGCCCGGCACCTCTCACCTCTACGAGTTCGCCTGGCCGTCCCGCCTCCCCGACCTCGGTGCCTGCCACGCACTCGAACTGGGCTTCGTCTTCGACAACGGCGACGTCCCCGAATCCAAGAAACTGGCCGGCGAGGGCGCCCCGCAGGAGCTGTGCGACGCGATGCACACGGCCTGGGTGCGGTTCGCTACGGTCGGGGATCCGGGGTGGCAAGCCTGGGACGCGTCCCATCCGGTACGGATTTTCGGCGACGGTGGACCGTATACGGCATACGGTCCACGCGATGCGGAACTCGCCCTGTGGTCGACCGCCCCCACCGTCACCGATCCACGCCCCGCCTCCGAGATCCGGGCCCCAGGGGCCGAGTGGGCGGCGGCGGTACGGCGTTTGCGACGGTCGGCGGGGGCTCGGCGGCGGTGATTGCCGACAGTCGCCGGTCTACCGTCGGCAGTCGACAGTCGACAGTCGACAGTCGACAGTCGGCAGTCGGCAGTCGGCAGTCGGCCGACCGTAGACAGTCGACAGCAGACAACCGTCGACTGTTCCACCCGCGGGAACTGCGGCAACACGGCGGCAACCGGTTCCCCGCAGAGAGGCGCGGGCGGCCGGCGGCACCAAGACAATGAAGCAGCCGGCACCACGCGCCGCGCTCAGGCCACGTCCAGCGCCCGCGCCATCGAC
The DNA here is from genome assembly GCF_040645015.1 of Streptomyces sp. NPDC046881. Taxonomy (NCBI): domain Bacteria; kingdom Bacillati; phylum Actinomycetota; class Actinomycetes; order Kitasatosporales; family Streptomycetaceae; genus Streptomyces; species Streptomyces sp. NPDC046881. The sequence goes on from NZ_JBEYXJ010000003.1 coordinate 133,614, forward strand.
GTGATCGCCGCCGGCCCGACCCGGCAGCACCCCCCGATCAGCCGTGCCCCCGCGTCCCGCCACGCCTTGACCTGCTCGGCGCTGAACGTGGTGCGGCCGGCCCAGGCGCGGGCCTCGGCGTCCCACGCCTCGCCGCTGTTGGGGTAGACGACGACCGGCTTCCCGGTGACGCGGGTCGCGGTCTCGACGGCGTTCGCCACGTCCTCGGGCGCACAGCAGTTCACGCCGACCGCGATGACCTCGTCCACGTCGGCGGCCAGAGCGAAGGCTTCTTCCAACGGCTGGCCTGCGCGCGTGTGCCGACCGTCGACCGTATACGAAAGCCAGGCGGGCACTCCCAGACCGCGTACCGCCCGCAGCAGGGCCGCCGCCTCTTCCGCGTCCGGAACCGTCTCCAGCGCCAGGACGTCGGGCGCGGCCTCGGCCAGCACCTCCAGGCGCGGCCAGTGGAACCGTTCCAACTCCTCGACGCTCAGCCTGTACCGGCCCCGGTACTCGGAACCGTCCGCGAGCATCGCCCCGTACGGGCCGACCGAGGCCGCCACCCACAACGGCCGGTCGACACCCTCCTCCTGGGCCTGCCGGGCGGCCTGCCGGGCCAGCGCCACGCTCAGGCCGAGCAGCCGGGTCCCCTCCGCACGGCTGATCCCGCGCTTCGCGAACCCCTCGAAGGTGGCCTGGTAGCTGGCGGTGATCGCGACCTCCGCGCCCGCCCTGAAGTAGGCGAGGTGCGCCTCGGTGACCGCCTCGGGCCGCTCGGCGAGCAGCCGTGCCGACCACAGCTCGTCGCTCAGGTCGTGTCCGGCCGCCTCGAGCTGGTTGGACATGCCGCCGTCGAGCACGACCGTTCCGGCGGCGAGGGCTGCGGCGAGACTGGGAGAGGTGTTGCTGGTCATGTCACGACGCTAATCGAAGCGCGAGGGAAGCGAACCCCGGTGTCCAGCAAGTGAGCAAGGTCCATGCCCCTCTGACCTGCGGAAACTCCGAACACGGGCACGTGACGTCACCGTCCCCGCGCCTTCGCCTTCTCCTTCTGGCTGATCGCCGGCGCCGGCTACGCGGTCGTCAGGAGCCGGCCGGAACGCCCGCCTGACGCAAGACATCCACCCCAGGAGGGGAAGCGCTTTCCCCTCCTCCCGCCGGACCCATTGACCCTCTCGTGGCCCACCCTTACCTTTTCGGCGTTCGGCACCACAGATGCTGTTCGTGATTCCGAACGCACGACATTTCGAAGGTACCGCTGTCCCCCCACCGAGAGGCAGTCCGCATGAGCCGCGACCACGACCTGCCCGAAGCCCCCTCCCGCCGGCTGCTCCTGAAGGGCGCCGCAGCCGCCGGCGTCCTGGCGGCCACCTCCGCGACCCCCGCGCTCGCGTCCCCGTCCCCGTCCGCGCCCGGCAAGGCCGTCCCCCACGTGAACCCCCTCGTCCTCCAGCGCGCCGACCCGCACATCACCCACCACACCGACGGCCTCTACTACTTCACGGCGACCGTCCCCGAGTACGACCGCATCATCCTGCGCCGCGCCCGCACCCTGAACGGCCTGTCCACCGCCGCCGAGTCGGTGATCTGGCGGGCCCACGCCACCGGCCCGATGGGCGCGCACATCTGGGCACCCGAGCTGCACCGGATCGGCGGCAAGTGGTACATCTACTTCGCCTCCGCCCCCGCCGAGGACGTGTGGGCCATCCGCATCTGGGTGCTGGAGAACGCGAACCCCGACCCGTTCAAGGGCACATGGGTAGAGCGCGGCCAGATCAAGACCGCCTGGGAGACCTTCTCCCTCGACGCCACCACCTTCAAGCACCACGGCACCCGCTACCTGGTCTGGGCCCAGCACGAACCCGGCATGGACAACAACACCGCACTGTGGATCTCCGAGATGGCCAACCCGTGGACGCTGACCGGTCCCCAGGTCCGGCTGTCCACACCGGAGTACGACTGGGAGTGCGTCGGCTACAAGGTCAACGAGGGCCCGTACGTCCTGCAACGCAACGGCCGGGTCTTCCTCACCTACTCGGCCAGCGCCACCGACTGGCACTACTGCATGGGACTGCTCACCGCCGACATCCACAGCGACCTGATGGAAGCGCGGAGTTGGAGCAAGTCGCCCGTCCCGGTCTTCACCAGCAACGACACCACCAAGCAGTACGGCCCCGGCCACAACTGCTTCACCGTCGCGGAGGACGGCCGTACCGACGTCCTCGTCTACCACGCCCGCCAGTACAAGGAGATCACCGGCGACCCGCTGCACGACCCCAACCGGCACACCCGCGTCCAGAAGCTCGGCTGGAAGCCGGACGGCACCCCGGACTTCGGCGTCCCCGTGGCCGACACCGCGAAGGCGGGTGCGTGAGATGAGACGCGCGTACGCCCTCCTGCTCGCCCTGTGCTGCGCCCTCGCCGCCGCCCTGGCGACGGCCGGCCCCGCCCAGGCGGCACCGCAGACGATTGCCAACGGTATACAGTTCACCGACACCTCGGGAAACCCGGTGCACGCCCACGGCGGCGGGGTCCTCAAAGTCGGCGCGTACTACTACTGGTTCGGCGAGGACCGCAACAGCGACAACACCTTCCGGTCGGTCGACGCCTACCGCTCCAGCGACCTGAAGCGCTGGGAGTTCCGCGGCCGCGTCCTCACCCAGTCCTCGGCCGCGGAGCTGTCCACCGCCTACATCGAACGCCCGAAGGTCGTCTACAACGCGGCCACCGGCAAGTTCGTCATGTGGATGCACAAGGAGAACGGCACCGACTACAGCGAGGCGCGCGCCGCCGTCGCCGTCTCCGACACGGTCGACGGCAGCTACACCTACCGGGGCAGCTTCCGCCCGCTCGGCCAGTACATGTCCCGCGACCTGACCACGTACGTCGACACCGACGGCACCGCCTACATGGTCTCGGCCGCCAACGAGAACTACGACCTGCACATCTACCGGCTCACCGCCGACTACACCGGCATCGACAGCCTGGTCGCCAACCCCTGGCCCGGCGGTCACCGCGAGGCCCCCGCCCTGTTCAGGCGGGGCGGCGTGTACTTCATGCTCACATCGGGCGCCACCGGCTGGAACCCCAACCAGCAGCAGTACGCCACCGCCACCTCCCTCGCCGGCCCCTGGACCTCCTGGAAGAACGTCGGCGACGCCACCGCCGACGGCTCCCAGACCGCCTACGTCCTCCCGGTGCAGGGGAGTTCGGGCACCGCGTACCTCTACCTGGGCGACCGCTGGGGCAACTCGTTCGGCGGCAAGGTCAACGACTCCCGGTACGTCTGGCTGCCGCTGACCTTCCCCGCCTCCACCTCGATGAGCATGTCCTGGGCGCCGGAGCTGACCGTCGACACCACCGCCGGCACCGTCACCGGCACCAGCGCCGCCTACAGCACCCTGATCGCCCGGCACAGCGCCAAGTGCGCCGACGTACCGAACCGGTCCCTGTGGCAGGGCGTCGCCGTCAGCCAGTACACCTGCAACGGCGGCGCCAACCAGCAGTGGTGGTTCAAGGACCTCGGCAACGGCTACCACGCGCTGGTGGGCCGGGGCAGCTCCCTGTGTCTGCAGGAGAACGCGAGCAGTGTCACGCAGGAGAACTGCACCGGCGCCGGCAGCCAGCAGTGGTCGGTCACCGCCGCCTCCGGCTCGTACGTCACTCTCAAGGCCCGCACCAGCGGGGAGTGCCTGGACGTGTCCGGCGCCTCCACCGCCGACTCCGCCGCGCTCATCACCTACACCTGCAACGGTGGGACCAACCAGCAGTGGACCGGCGGCACTTGATGTGTCGCTAGGCCAGCAGGTCGATCGCGTCGATCGCCGTGCCCGCGCTCAGATAGCCGGTCGTCCCCGAACCGCTCACCACATTGATCTTCAGCACGTTGTACTGGCCGGTGTCCGTGCGCCAGGCACTGGCCGGCACGCTGTAGGTGAAGGTGTGGTTGTTGCCCCGGTACGAGCCGACCGTCAGGGAGCGGGTGCTCGGCTGGGCGGGCGGGGCGGGGATCGCCGAGGTCCAGGTGTCGTTGACCGTGATCTGCGGCCGGCCGTTGGCGTAGGCCGTCGTCACGCCGATCCTCAGGGTGTGGGCGGCGGCGGCCTGCGCGGCGGTGAGCCGGAAGTAGACGAGCAGCCCGCTGTTGACGTCCTTCCACAGATAGCAGGGGAACGCGGACGTCTCCGTACCGCTGCCGATCACCACGTTCCCGGTCCAGGACGCGGCCCGCACGTCGGAAGGGTGGGCGTACGTCATCAGGTCGGCGTTCTTGAAGCCGCTCGGGGTGCCGTTCCAGTCGCCGATCCGCCAGATCGCGGTCGCGGTGGACGGGTCGTTGGACGACGGGATGGCGATCGTGTTCAGGGTGGTCGTCGCGCCCGCGGACACGGTCACCTGTGTACTGCATACAGCCAACTCGCCTTTGTAGACAGTCAGCGTGTATGCACCCGGCAGTATGCGGGATACCGAGAAATACCCGTCGCGGGCGCGCGCCGCCGCCCAGTACTGCGCCGTCCCGTTGGCGAGCCCGACCGTGTACGGGTACGCCGTGTCCCGCCCGGTGATGCCGACCCCGGCCACCCGCCCCCGCCCGCTGTCCGGCACGTACCCGGCGATGCCCAGCGAGTCGGCCCACGGGGTGGTCAGCGTGCCGTGGTACAGGGCCGACGCGGGTGCCCCGCCGTCCGTGAACGCGATGACGTACGGGCCCTGGAGTCCGTACCGCTCGTCCTCCGTCTGGTTCTCGCCGTAGTACAGGATCTCGTACAGCCCGCCGCCGTCGGCGCTCTGGTGGCGCAGCAGGGAGCGGTAGAAGGGACCGCCGGAGGCCTTCTCGTGGTTGCTGCGGACGATCCACAGGCCGACGCTGCCGGTGGTCCAGCCGACGTAGTCGTAGTCGATGACCCGGAGCTTGGAGTAGTGCTTGGAGCGGGTCTGCCCGTCGGACTTCGCGAACACGTCCGAGGCCTCGATGGTACTGGCGGTGTAGGTGTAGGAGTCCGGCTGGTCGTTGAGGAACAGGCCCGCGCGGACGCGCACGATGTAACGGGTCGCCCCGACCGAGGAGTCGGCCTTGTCGGTCCACAGGTAGACGTTGTTCTCGCCGCTGCGGGCAGCGTAGTAGTGGCGCAGCGTGCCGTGGGTGACCGAGATCAGGATGGTGGAGCCGGACCGGGCCAGGGTCACCGTGGAGTTGCCGAGGCCGGATTCGATGTGCGAGTTCTTGCCACCGTAGCCCTGGTACTCGGTGCCCTTGTAGGCCAGGGAGGTCAGGTCGCCGGTGGTCTTGCTGACCTTGAAGACCAGACTGGCGCCGGTGTCGACGACGTAGTTCGAGCCGTCGTCGCTCCAGCCGAAGCCGGCGGCGGACGCGGCGGTGGCGAGCGGGCCGGCGAGGGCGGCGGAACCGGCCGCGGCGGCGGCGCCGACGACGAAGGCGCGGCGGGTGACCGCGCTGTCGGGGGATCCGGACATGGGGGTGCCTCCTTCGGGAGGTCCGGGGTGTGCGGGTGTCTGGCAGAGTGACAGTTGAATCGATTTCGCGAAAGGGTTTTCAGTACGGTGGAGTTGGTATCTGTGGCAAATCCCGCCGAAGACTAGAAAGCGCTTGTGTGGAGCGGTACGGTCTCGGGTCGGTCGAGGTTCGACCGACGGAGGAGCCGCTCATGAGACGTTTCACAGCCGCCCTGGCGGTACCGGCCGCCCTGGGCGCCGTACTGACGGCGGCCCCCGCCCAGGCCCACACGGGCCGGCCGCCCGGCGCCGAGAACTGCACCGCCACCGCCTGCCACTTCGACGTCCCACCGGCCACCTACGACGTGACCGTCCGGCTCGGCGGCGCCACGGCGTCCACCACCCGCATCACCGGCGAGACCCGGCGCTCGCTCCTGCCGGACACGGCCGTGGCGGCCGGCGAGCGTATCAACCGCAGCTTCACCGTCGACGTCCGCACCCCCGAGGGCGAACCCACCGGACCCGACGGAACGCCCGGCCTCGACCTGGCACTCGGCGGATCCGCACCCGCCCTCGCCGGGATCAGGGTCACCCCGGCCCGGCACGCCCGCCAGATCATCATCGTCGGCGACTCCACCGTCTGCGACCAGCCCGCCGACCCCTACTCCGGCTGGGGCCAGCAGCTCCCGCAGTACCTGCGCCAGGGCCTGTCCGTCGCCAACTACGCCGACTCCGGCGAGAGTACGGTCACCTATCTGCAGAACCCGCGGCTCTGGGGCACCGTGCAGCCGCGGATCCGGTCCGGCGACCTGGTCCTCGTGCAGCTCGCCCACAACGACAAGACCACCGACGAGGCGACCTACCGCGCCAACCTGGAGACCCTGGTGGCGGGCATCCGGGCGCAGGGCGGCCGGCCGGTGCTCGTCACCCCGATCGTCCGCCGCTGGTTCAACGCCGACGGCACCCTGAACAACAACACCGCCCTGCTCGTCAACGGCCTCGGAGCCGACCACCCGGCCGTCATCCGCTCGGTCGCCGCCGCCGCACACGTCCCGCTGATCGACCTCACCGCCAAGACCAAGGCGCTGGTGGAGTCCCTCGGCGTGGAAGGCTCCCAGGCGGTCTACCTCTACGACGAGACGCGCGACAACACCCACACCTCCGTCCACGGCGCCACCCTGTACGCGGGCCTGGTCCGCGACGAACTGCTCGCCCTGCATCTGGTGCCCGAGGGCACGGTACGGATGGGATGAACCCCCGGGGCGCCCCGACCGGAACCGGGGCGTCCCGGGTCCCGCGAGGAAGGACAGCCACCGCCGTGATCGAACTGCCCGCAGACGACCGCGTGTCGAGCCCGTACACCGGCTACACCCGCGCCCACTGGGAGACCGCCGCCGACTCCCTGCTCGTCGCCGTCGCGCCGTACGCCACCCCCGACCGCGCCCTCTACCACCTGCCCGGCGACCACGTGAGCCACTCCGGCCGCCTCTCCGACGGCCTCGAAGGCTACGCCCGCACCCTGCTGCTGGCCGCGTTCCGCCGCGACGAGACCGCCCTCGGCCGGTACGCCGAGGGTCTCGCGGCCGGCCCCGGCGGCGTCTGGCCGCGGATCACGGACCGCAGCCAGCCGCTGGTCGAGGCCGCCTCGATCGCCCTCGCCCTGCGGCTGACCCGGCCGCTGCTGTGGGACCGCCTCGACGACGCGGTGCGCCAGCGGACCGCCGCCTGGCTGGCGGACGCGCTCACCGCCGAACCCTGGCCGTGCAACTGGGAGCTGTTCCCGGTCACCGTCGGCGGCTTCCTCGCGGAGATCGGCCACCAGGAGGAGACTGCGCGCAAGGCGGTCGACCGGGGGCTGGAGCGGGTCGAGGGCTGGTACCTCGGCGACGGCTGGTACACGGACGGAGACGGCCGGAAGTTCGACTACTACAACGGCTGGGCCATGCATCTGTATACAGTCCTCCACGCATGGCTGGCAGACGACAGCGAACTGCTTTCTGTATACGGTCGACGGTTGTCACGCCACCTCGCCGACTACGCCCGCCTCTTCGGCTCCGACGGCGCCCCCCTGCGCCAGGGCCGCTCCCTCACCTACCGCTTCGCCACGACGGCCCCGCTCTGGCTCGGCGCCCTGACCGGACACACCCCCCTGCCCCCCGGCGAGACCCGCCGCCTGGCCTCCGGCGCACTGCGCTACTTCCTGGACGGCGGAGCGGTCGACGAGCGGGGCCTGCTGCCGCTCGGCTGGCTCGGCCCCGACGCGTCCCTGGTGCAGACGTACTCGGGCCCCGCCTCCCCCTACTGGGCCAGCAAGGGCTTCCTCGGCCTGCTGCTGCCGCCCGGGCACGAGGTGTGGACGGCGCAGGAGGCACCCGCCCCGGCCGACCGCGCGGACGAGGCGCACCCCGTGCCCGTCCCCAACTGGCTGCTGCAGACGACCCGTTCCGACGGACTGGTCCGGCTCCACAACCACGGCAGCGAGGACGTCCGCTACGACCCCCACTACACCCGGCTCGCCTACTCGATCGCCACCGCGCCCGTGCCGTCGTACGACAACAGCGTGATCGTCGGCGGCGATGCGAGCCGTACGGGGATCGAGCCGCTCGGCACGGGCGAGGGGTGGGTCGCATCCCGGCACACCGTGCGCGCGGGGGTCACCGTCACCATCCTGGTCGTGGTCCGGGGCGCCGTGGAGGTACGGGCCCATCTGGTGGCGGGCGCGGCGCCCGGGACTCCGGTGCGGGTGACGGGCTGGCCGGCCGGGGACGGAGTGCGGGCCGAACTCGCGCCCGTCGCCGGGCTGTCGGCGGACCTGGCCGGGGTCACCGGGGACGGCGCGGGGACGCTCTTCGTGGCGCTCGCCCGGCTCACCGGGGAGCCGGACCCGCTGCCCCTGACCGAGCTGGTGTCCGTGGCGGTGCGCGAGGACGCCGGCGCGGAGCCGGGCCACGAGGTGCGGGTGAGCTGGCCCGAGGGTGCGACCGCCGCCTTCCGGTTCACGCTGCCTGACGGGGCCTCCGCCGGCGCCGCGTGGTCGGTGGCGCCCCGGTGAGAGAGGCGGGGGGCGGTTCGGCCGGTGCCGAAACGTCGCGGGGCTAGCGTGACCGCATGAACGCAGAGCCCGCCTCCGCCCCCTCCTTCGCCGGCCTCCACCACCGCCCGGGCGAGCCGTTGCTGCTGCCCAACGCCTGGGACCACGCCTCGGCCGCGGCCCTCGCCGCCCGGGGTTTCCGGGCGGTCGCCACGACGAGCCTGGCGGTCGCGGCGGCCGTCGGCCTGCCCGACGCGGAGGCGGCGACCCGCGAGCACACCGTCCGTCTCGCCGTCACTCTCGGCTCCGAGCCGTACCTCCTCTCCGTCGACGCCGAGAACGGATTCAGCGACGACCCGGACGAAGTCGCCAGGCTGGCCCGGGAGTTGTGGGCCGTCGGCGCCGTCGGCATCAACCTGGAGGACGGCCTGGGCCCGGCCGGCCGGCACGCGGCGAAGATCGCCGCGGTGAAGGCGGCCGTACCGGGGCTGTTCGTCAACGCCCGTACGGACACGTACTGGTCGGGCGACGGAGACGAGAAGGAGACCCTGCGCCGGCTCGACGCCTACCAGGAAGCGGGCGCCGACGGGGTGTTCGTACCGGGCCTGACCGACCCCGCGCGCATCGCCGCCCTCGTCCGGCACACCGCCGTCCCGCTCAACGTGCTGTACACGCCCACCGGACCCACGGTCGGCCACCTCGCCGGCCTCGGCGTGCGCCGGATCAGCCTGGGGTCGCTGCTGTACCGGCGGGCGCTCGGCGCGGCCCTGGACGCCGTGGCCGACATCGCGGCCGGGCGTACCCCGGGCGGTACGACCCCGTCCTACGCCGACGTCCGCGCGCTGGGACGCAGCGTCTCGGCGAGCGCGTCGGCGAACTCCACGGGGTGATCCAGCGTGCCGAGGTGCCCGCCCGGGAACTCGGCGAAGGCGCACCCGACCCGTCCCGCCAGCAACTCGGCCGTACGGTGCAGCAGGTGGCCGCGCGAGCCGGTCCCGGCGGCGATCGTGAGGCGGTCCGCGGGCAGCGGCGTGGTGGGCGCGTACGCGCTGAACGGGCGCAGCACCCGGGCCAGGAACACCCCCATCGCAGTCGCCGACTCGCCCTCGGCGGGCGGCCGTTGGGGCCCGTCCAGCTGCTCGATCAGCTCGGCCCGCCGGGCCGCCCCGTCCGGCAGGACCGTCACGCACGGCGGCTCGTGCGCGACCACGTGCGCCAGCCGGCCCGGGTACCGGGCCAGCAGGTCCAGGACCGCGATGCCACCGGAGCTGGTGCCGCACACGTACGCCGACTCGCCCGCCGGCAGCACCTCTTCCAGCACGCGCCGCGCGCCCTCGCTCCAGTCGGCGACCCGCTGTTCGGCGACCGGCCGGCCGAGCCGGCCGTGCGCGAGGCCCAGCGGGTCGTACGTCACCACGGTGAAGCGCGTGGCCAGCCGCTCGGTGAGCGGCCCGAGGCCCATCGGGTGCCCGGCCCCGCCCGGCACCAGCAGCAGTACGGGGCCGCGGCCCGTGACGTCGTGGTACGGCGCGTCAGTCATCGTTCTCCGTCTCCCGGGGCCAGTGTTCGAGGGCGAGGTGCAGGGCGTCGACCGCCTTGTCCCAGGAGGCCGTCACGTCCCGGTCCGCGCCGAAGCCGCCCGCGCTCTCCAGGACGCAGTAGCCGTGGAAGGTGCTGCGCAGCAGGCGCACCGCGTCCGTCAGGTCCGGTTCCTCCAGGCCGTACGCGCGCAGCATGCCGTAGGTGATCTGTGCGGTGCGGCGCAGTGCGGGGGAGTCGGCGACCAGGGCCTGGTCGATGCGGATCTGGGTGGCGGCGTACCGGCCGGGGTGGCGCAGGGCGTAGTCGCGGTAGGCGCCGGCGAACGCCGTCAGCGCCTCCTTGCCGGCCCGGCCGGCCACGGCCGCCGCGATCCGGTCGATCAGCTCGCCGCCCGCGTACAGCGCCAGCCGGGTGCGCAGGTCCTGGAGGTTGCGCACGTGCGAGTACAGGCTCGCGTCCCTGACGCCGAAGCGGCGGGCCAGCGCGGAGATGCCGACCTGGTCGAATCCGACCTCGTCCGCCAGCTCCGCGGCGGCCTCCACCACCCGCTGCGCGCTCAGTCCCGCCCGGGCCACCTGCCCACCTCCCTTGGATGTCTAGGTTACAGCCTAGAGCATCTAGGAAAGGGGGACGTGGCGCATCAGCCGATCGGCGCGTACAGCACCCCCAGCTTGTCGATCTCGGTGCCCGAGCGGCCGGTGAAGCCGACGATCCGCCAGCCCGCGGGCGCGGTGAACGTCGCGCTGTCGCCGGTCGCCGTGCCCGCCGCGAGCGTGCGGCCCCGGTCGGTGGCGAAGGCGGCCGAGAAGATGCGGGTACGGCCGTCCTTCCGGCCCTCGGTGAGCTTCACCGAGGTCAGGTGTTCCCCGGCGGCCAGGGTGAGGGAGGCGGCCGTACCGCCCGTGCCGCCGTGGCCGAGGACCGTACCGCCGTCGTGGGTGAGGGACACGGCGTCCAGACGGGTGCCGCCGCGCAGGGTGAGGGTGCGCGGGGCGGGGGCGGCCGGCAGGTCGTCGGCGTCGTTGAAGGCCGTGCCGTGCGGGCCGCCGAAGAAGTCGCTCGCCCGGAGCTTCGGGTCGAGGGTGTAGGAGAAGTCGACGGTGTGCGGGAAGTGGTCGGAGAGGTTGCCGCCGGCCGCGTCCAGGAACCCCGCCCACTCGTCGTGGTAGCGGGTCGCCGTCAGGGAGACCAGGTCGCTGCCGCGGTAGAGGACCTTGTCGACCACCTCGCAGTCGTCGGGCGGCGCGGACGCCGGGCACAGCAGCGGATCGGCGCCCTGGGCGGGGGCCGTGCCGCCCTTGGCCAGCCGCACCCAGGCGTCGGTCAGGCCGTTGTCGTCGACGAGGGTCCGGATGGTGTCGCCGGCGCGGGTGTACCGGGTGTTGGTGTCACCCATCACGATGACCGCGTTGCCCGCCGAGTTGGCCCGGATGAACGCCGACAGCTGCGCGATGTTGGCGCGGCGCGCGGCCAGGGCGTCGTCGGTGTCGTCGGCGTTGGGGTGCAGGTTGTACAGGTCGACGTAGACGCCTTCGGCGAGTCGCACGCGGGCCAGGGTGAAGCCCTTGGGGGTCAGGCAGTTGGTGCCGGTGCAGTCCTTCCACCTCACCCGCTCGAAGTCCTCGAAGGGGAGGTCGGACAGGGTGTTCAGGCCGTCGCCGATGCCCGCGCCGCCGCTGGTCGCGGAGCGGTAGGGGTGGTGGTCGCCGGCGTAGAGCGCCGCGTGGTAGTTGAAGTCCTCCTGGACGTTGACGATGTCGTAGCCCGCCAACCGCGGTGAGATCAGCGGGGTGTTGGCGGCCGGGTGGCTGGAGCTGAGGCCTTCCGGCAGCCCGGCCACGTTGTACGTCAAGACACTGAAGCTCCCTGAACCGGCGGCGTGTGCGGTACCGGCGGTGGCGGTGAGCCCCGACACGGTCAGCAGGCCGGCGGCGAGAGCGCCGAGAAGTCGTCCCATGGGTCGCATGTTTGCCATGTTCACGTCAATGTGGTGGGCTGGGAAGGGGCATGGGGAAAACGCTTGCGCGAACAGTGGGGACGCGTGCCCGGCGCGACCGCGGCCGGCCCGGAGGAGGGCCGGCCGCGAACGCCGTCGGAGCTGTGCCGGTCAACCGGTCCCGGCGGTACCGGACGGGGAGAAGACGAACGAGAACTCCGCCGGTTCGGCCCGCAGGTGGTACCGGGGGAGTGGGGCCGGGCCGCAGGACTGGGAACCGATGCCGTGCTGGCCGTGGTCCAGGTTGACCCAGACCGTGTCACCGGGCACCAGGTCGCTGCGGTGGGCGGCGGCGTCCAGCTGCTCGGTGGTCCAGCGGCGGGCGGTGAGGTAGAACACCGGGTCGCCCTCGATGCGCAGGCCGCCCAGTTCCGCCCAGCGGACGTCCATACGGGCGCCGTTCTCCTGGGGGCGGACGTACGGCGTCTGCAGATCGTCTACGGTCGACTGCCAACGGCCGACCGTAGACGCCATCCTGGTGTCCGGATACGCCTCGCCCGGACCGCCGCCGTACCACTGCACACGGTCGGCTGTAGACAATCCGAAGCGGATGCCGAGGCGGGGGAGCGGGACGGTCCAGTCGCCGTCCGGGATGGTGGATACGGTCAACCGGATACGGTCTCCGTCCGACGTCCAGCGGTATACCGTCGACAGCCCCAGCTCCGAGGCGGCCGGCGCCACCCGCGTGCGGACCGTCAGCGCCTCCTCGCCCACCTCGACCGCGTCCAGACGGTGCCGCATCCGGTGCAGGCCGAGCTTGCGCCACAGCAGCCCGTAGCGCAGGTCGCTCTGCCAGGCGGCGCCGTCGTCGTTGTCGGTGGTGGCCCGCCACACGTCCAGCCGCAGACCGGTGACCGGTACCTCGCCGATCGTCCGCAGCGCCCCGGTCCGGGCGTCGAACGCGGCGGGACCGAGCGCGATCGTCCCGTCGTCCGGTGCCGGCCGGGCGGTCGCGGCGACGTGCGGCACGCGGCGCGGCGACACCGGGATCTGGCCCCAGGCGACGACATGGTCCCGCGGCGCCCACGAGGCGTCGGAGGCGAGGGCCGCCCGGACGGTCCAGTGCGCCTCGCCGGCCGGTGCCCCGGCCGGTGCGGCCGGCAGCTTGACGTCGGCGGACTCGCCGGGCGCCAGCGCGGACACCGGCAGGGTGCCGGAGTCCACGGTCTCGCCCTCGACCTCGTACGACCACGAGAAGGCCAGCGCCGACAGGTCCGTGAAGTCGTAGCGGTTGGTGACGCGGACCGTGCCGGCCGCGCTGTCCGTGCCGTCGGCCGTGAGGGTGACCGGCTCGATCACCTTCTTGTACTCGGCCAGGCCGGGGGAGGGCCGCCGGTCGGGGAACAGCAGGCCGTCGCAGACGAAGTTGCCGTCGTGCAGCTCCTCGCCGAAGTCGCCGCCGTAGGCGTATCCCAGGTCCGGGTGGGCGATGCCGTGGTCGATCCACTCCCAGACGAAGCCGCCCTGGAGCCGGTCGTGGGCCTCGAACAGCCGCTGGTAGTCGGCGAGTCCGCCGGGTCCGTTGCCCATGGCGTGGGCGTACTCGCAGAGGATGAACGGCAGTGTGCGGCGCCTGTGCGGGCCGCCGTCCAGGCCCCGGCCGATCCGTTCGACCTCGGCGTGGTGCGCGTACATCCGCGAATAGACGTCGGTGTCACGGCAGCCGGGGTCGCCCTCGTAGTGGACGAGCCGGGTGCCGTCCCGTCCGCGGATCCACTCGGCCATCGCGGTCAGGCCCCGGCCGGTGCCCGCCTCGTTGCCGAGCGACCAGACGACGACCGACGGGTGGTTCTTGTCCCGTTCGACCATGCGGGCCGCCCGGTCGAGCAGGGCCGGGGTCCAGTGGTCGTCGTCGACGGGGTTGTCCCGCCAGCCCTGCTCGGTGAAGCCGTGCGTCTCCAGGTCGCACTCGTCGATCACCCACAGGCCGTACTCGTCGCACAGGTCGAGGAAGGCCGGGTGCGGCGGGTAGTGGGAGGTGCGGACGGCGTTGATGTTGTGCCGCTTCATCAGCAGCACGTCCTCGCGCATCGTCTCCAGGTCCAGAGCGCGGCCCCGCTCCGGATGCCACTCGTGCCGGTTGACGCCCTTGAAGAGCAGCGGGCGGCCGTTCACCTTGATCAGGCCGTCGGACAGCTCCACCGTGCGGAAGCCGATGCGCAGCGGCACCCGCTCGCCCCCGGTGGCCAGCACGCCGTCGTACAGCCGCGGTGTCTCCGCCGTCCACGGCTCGGCCGGGACGGTCACCGGCTCACCGGTGGCGACGTCGATGCCGAGGTCCGGGACCGTGACCCGGCCCGCCACGTCGGAGTCGACGCGGAGGGTGCCGGTGCCGGCCCGGTGGTCGTACGAGGCGTGGACGAAGAAGTCCTGGACGCTGTCCGCGGGGCGGTGCAGCAGGGTGACGTCCCGGAAGATGCCCGGCAGCCACCACTGGTCCTGGTCCTCCAGGTAGGAGCCCGCCGACCACTGGTGGACACGGACCGCCAGTACATTGCCTACAGTCTTCAGTAGATGGCCGACCGTGAACTCGTGCGGCAGCCGCGAGCCCTTGAAGTCGCCGAGTTCGGTGCCGTTCAGCCAGATCCGGGCGCAGGACTCCACGCCGTCGAAGCGCAGCACGGCGGCGCCGTCGGCCGGCCAGTCCGCGGGCAGGTCGAAGACGCGCAGGTGGTCGCCGGTCGGGTTCTCGGTCGGCACCCGGGGCGGGTCGACCGGGAACGGGTACAGGTGGTTGGTGTAGACGGGGGAGCCGTGGCCCTGGAGCACCCAGTGGCCGGGGACCGTGACCTGCGCCCAGTCACCGGCGTCGTACCCCTGCGCCGCGAAGGAGTCGTCCTCGGCGTCGGCCGTGTCCGACAGCCGGAAGCGCCAGCTGCCGTTGAGGGAGAGGGACTTGGCGTCGGAGGACGCGTACCAGGCGCGGGGCGGCAGCGCCCCGGAGTCCGGCGAGACGTCCTCGACGTAGGCGGTGGTCGTGCGCAAAGACATCGGTCTCCTAGCTCAGCCCTTGATGCCGGTCTGCGCGATCCCCTGCACCAGCCAGCGCTGGAGGAAGAGGAACACGAACAGCAGGGGCAGGATCGAGATGGCGGTCGCCATGAAGATCAGGTGGTAGTTGACGGTCTGGTTGGTCATGTACGACGAGAGGGCGACCTGGACGGTCCAGGCGCTGGGGTCCTGGCCGATGACCAGCGGCCACAGGAAGGCGTTCCAGCCGTTGATGAAGGTGATGGTGGCGATCGCCGCGAAGAAGTTCAGCGAGTTCGGCACCACGACACGCCAGTACGCGCCCCAGTGGCCGAGCCCGTCCACGCGCGCCGCCTCCTCCAGCTCCTTCGGGAACCCGAGGAAGTACTGCCGGAACAGGAAGCAGGTGAAACCGCTGAAGAGCCCCGGAACGATCAGGCCCCGGTAGCTGTCCACCCAGCCGACGGACGACACCAGCACGAAGCTGGGGACGAAGGTGACCGCGGCCGGGACCATGAGGGTCACCAGGACGCCGTAGAAGATCTTGTTGGCGTGCCGGTAGGGGATGCGGGCGAGGGCGTATCCGGCCAGCGAGCAGACGAGCAGCGTGCCGACTGTATGCAGGATGCCGACGACCAGTGAGTTCCCCATCGACCGGCCGAAGTCGACCGTCGGATCGTCGAACGGCTCGGTGATGTTGCTCCACTGGATGTGGGTCGGGAAGAACTTCCAGTTCTCGCCGGTGATCTCCGGGTCGGTGGACAGGGCGTTGCGGATCAGCAGGTAGAAGGGGATGAGGAAGAGCAGCGCGGCGACGCTGGTGGCGATGTACAGGCCGGTGGAGCTCATCGTCCCGCCGCGCCGGGCGCGCTTGGGGACGTCGGGTGCGGTGGTGGTCACTTGGACTCCTCACCCCTTCCGAAGCCCATGATCTTCCCCTGGAACAGGGTGACGACGCAGATCAGCACGGTCAGCACCACGGCTCCGGCGCTGCCCTTGCCGTAGTTCTGGTCCTGGCCGAGGGCGGTGTAGTACAGCTCGACCAGCGGGGGCCGGCCCCAGGTCGTCTTGGACAGCAGGTTGAAGAACTCGTCGAAGGCCTGGTAGGCGGCCACGAGCAGCAGCAGGATCACGGCCGTGGAGGTGGCCCGCAGCTGCGGCAGCGTGATGTGGCGGAAGGTCTGCCAGCCGCGTTTGGCGCCGTCGATGGCGGCGGCCTCGTACAGCTCCTGCGGGATGTTCTGCAGCGCGGCCAGAAACAGGATCATGTAGAAGCCGGACTGCAGCCACAGGCGGGCGGTGATGATGACCAGCCAGTACCAGGGCGGGTCGGGGTTGGCGAGCCAGGCGATGTTGTCGACGCCGAACAGGCCGAGCACCGTGTTGGCCAGGCCGAAGCGCACGCCGTTGAAGAGGGACATCTTCCAGATGAGCGAGGCGGCGACGTAGCTGCACGCGGTCGGCAGGAAGAACACCGACCGGTAGAACGCCCGCATGAAGCGCAGCCGGTTCACCAGCAGGGCGAGGCCCAGGGAGACCGCCCAGGTGGTGGGCACGATGAAGGCGGCGAAGACGGTGAAGGTGCCGAGCGCGCCCATGAACCCGGTGTCGGAGAGGACCTCCCGGTAGTTGCCCAGGCCGACGAAGTCGCTGGGGGTGACCGTGAAGCGGGCCTCGAAGAAACTGAGGTAGAGGCTCCAGCCGATCGGCACGTAGACGAAGACGATCAGCCCGATCAGGAACGGGCTGGTGAAGAGCCAGAAGTTGAAGGTGCGGCTGCCCCGCAGCCTCCGCCGCGGCCGGGCCCCGGCGGCCTTGGCCGGGGCGGGGCTCGCGACACCGCGGGTGGTGGTCGTCGACATGTCGTGATCCGTCCGGCGGCCTATCCGAACAGCTTCTTCAGTTCGGCGTCGACCGTCTTGTCGCAGCGGTCGAGCGCGGCCTCCGGGTCATCGCCCTTGCGGACGCAGTCGGCGAACACCTTCTCCGTGGCGGTGATCATCGCCTGGGTCCAGCCGATGTTGTCGAAGTGCCCGTACTGGTTGAAGAGTTGCACGCCCTCGGCCGGCAGGCCGGACTTCAGCTTGCCCGCCGACTGCGCGATGGAGGTGCGCGGCGGGATGTGGAAGCCGTAGGAGGTCGCCCAGTCCTCCTGGTACTTCTTCCGGTCGATCCACAGCCACTTGACGTACTCCATGGCCGCGTCGACGTTCCTGCCCTTGGCGTTGACGAACATCGACCAGCCGCCGTTGTAGACGGACGGCTTGCCCGCGTCGCCGACCTTCGGGAACGGCATGATGCCGAGGTCGTCGCCGAGGGCCTGCTGGAACTGCGGCATGGCCCACATGCCGCAGAACTGGATCGCGCACAGGCCCTGGTTGAGCGCCGAGGGGTCCCAGAAGTCGGCCGGGGCGTCCAGCAGCAGGTGGCCGCTGGTGAACAGCTTGCGCATCTGCTTCAGGCCCGCGACCACGCCGTCCGTGTGGTAGGCGATCTCGTTCTTCTCGTTCAGGGTGTCGGCGCCGGCCGACCAGATCAGCGGGTTGATCACCGCGTGCAGGTCGTTGCCGAGGAACAGGCCCTTGACCTTGCTCGTGGTGAGCTTGGCGGCGGCCTCGATCAGCTCGTCCAGCGTCTGCGGCGGCTCGACGCCCGCCTTCTCCAGCAGCGACCTGCGGTAGAAGAAGAACTGCGGGTCGTCGATCATCCGGACGCCGTAGATCTTGCCGTCGACCGTGTGGGACCGGATGTCGGCCTCGTTGAAGTCGTCCTTGACCGGCTCGATGATGTCCGTCAGGTCGGCCACCTGACCGCTCTTGACGAGCTGGATCTGCGGGTGGAACTCGAACAGGTCCGGCGCCTGCTCGGTCAGCAGGGACGCGAACAGCTTGCTCTCGAAGTTGGAACCGGTGATCCACTGCGTGGTCACGTCGGCCTTCGGGTACGCCTTCGCGTACCGCTTGATCGCCTGCTCGGTGCCCGCCTCGCCGTACGCGTGGAAGTACTGCACGAGCCGCTTGCCCGAACCGGAGCCGCCGCCCCGGCCGTTGTTGCTGCCGCACGCGGCGAGCGAGCCGGCGGCGGCGAGGCCCGCGGCGGCCCGGAGTATCGAACGGCGGTCCCAGGTGCTGCTCTGTGCCGACATGCTGACGTCCTTCTCTGTTCGAGGCGACTGCGGCTCCCGCCCCCGGCGGCCGGATGATCCGAAGGGCGCGTGGTGCGGGACGCTAACCTTCGGCTAAGCCTTCGGCAAGGGGTTGGACGAAGTGCGTGCGAGTTGTTGTGCACGGTTCGGGATCACGAACAGGCGTGCAGGGCGCGCGAGATGAGGGCCGCCGGGTCAGGGGCGTGGCCGGCGGCCCCGGGCCGGGGGAGAACGGTCGCGCTACCGCCTGGTCCAGGCCTCGTTGGTGCCGCCGGAGCAGCTGTAGAGGATGACCTCGCTGCCGTCCGCCGTCGCCTGCCCGCTGACGTCCAGGCACCGGCCCGACGCCTCGTTCACGATCTGCCCGTTGGCGTTCAGCAGCCACCGCTGGGTGCCGTCACCGCGGTACGAGACCGACGTCGTCAGACCCGAACCCGCCGCCGTCAGATAGCCGTTCGCGCCCTTCAGGGTGCCCCGCGCGTCGTACGACCACGACTGCCCGTCCGCGCCCGTGCAGCCGGCGATCGCCGCGCCCGAGGCGTCGGCCGTCAGGCACTTGCCCGACTGACCGCCGACCAGGGCACCGGTCAGCGCGGTACTGCCGTGCCCCGTGTGGTCCAGGACGTACGTCGTGATCGAACGCGGTGCCAGCGTCGCGGACATGGTGCCGCGCGCGACCGACGGCTTCGCGACCCGCGCCCAGTTCTCACCGGCGGAGGTCCGCACGGCCTGCCGGGCCCGCACCGGTGTCCCGCTGTTGAAGTGCAGGTCCAGGGCGGTGTCGGTGGCGTTGTGGTTGTTCACCACCACGACCCACGTGCCGTTGCGATCGTAGGCCGACACCTCCACACCGTCCGGCACCCCGGTCACGTCGTGCAGGACCGCGCCCGGCCGTACGAACTTGCTGTACTGGCCGAGCGCGTAGTAGCGCTTGGTGAAGTACAGGGTCTGGTTGCCGTTGGTGGCGTACGCCGGGTCGTAGTAGATCAGACCGTCGTTCCAGCCCTCGTCGTTACGGGCGTTCGGGTCGCTGCCGATCATCTCCGACAGCGCCACCCACCACTGGAACGCCGAGTCGTGGGCGGTCGCGAGGTCCTTGTAGATGATCCGGGACAGGTTCAGCCCGCCGTCGATCGTCGGGTCGTACTCCTGTGCCCAGCCGGTGCCGCCCTTGCCGAAGCAGCAGATCTCCGTGGACCAGGACGGTATGCCGGCCGCGCGGGACGTCTCGTACACCCTCGCCCGGTCGGCGTCGCCCGGGTTGTCGTACGTGTGATGGGCCAGCTTGGCGACGTACCGGGCCGTGCCCGGCTGCGAGATCCATTGCGGGACCTCGGAGTTGAACTTCACCGTGCTGGTCGACTCGTCGGCGATGATGGTCGTCTTCTGGTGCCGGGCCCGCTGCTCGGCGCCCAGCGCGCGCACGATGTCGTCGCGCCGGCCGACGTCGACGAGCATGCCCTCCTGGCCGCACGAGTCGAAGCTGTTCGTCGGCTCGTTGAACGGGCTGATGTAGTCCAGCCGCACGCCCTGCTTCGCGAAGTGACCGGTGACGTCCGCGACGTACTTCGCGAAGTCCTGCTCGTTCTCCGCCTTCAGGTAGCCGCCGCAGCTCTTGCCGTTCGTCTTCCACCGCGCGGGCGCGCTGTTGACGAAGCCGATCAGATCCTTGACGCCGTACTCGGCGGCGGCGCGGAGGAAGTAGCGGCCGGCCTCGTCCTTGCTCCAGTCGTAACCGCCGTCCGGCTTCAGGAAGTCCTCGGGGGCGCGCGGCGCGTAGGTGACCCCGGTGCCGCCACCGCCGATGTTGTACCGGTACGAGCTGAGCGCCAGGCCGTCCTTGGAGAACAGGAGCTTGGCGAGCCGGGCCCGGACCCCGGGGTCGAAGTTCTTCAGGTCGTTGACCCACCAGGCTCCGGAGGCACCGATGTTGTCGATGGTCTGCGCGGCGCGCGGGGAGACCTCGGCGGCGGTCGCGGGACCGGCGGCACCGGCGGGCGGGGTGGTGAGCAGGGCTCCGGTGACCGCCAGCGCGGCCGAGGCGGTGAGCAGCGGCGACCTCCTGCTGCGGAACCGAGTGCTGCGGGGCCGAGTGGTGCGGGGCCGAGTGGTGCAGGGGTGAGACACGTGCATCCCTTCCGTCGTCATGAAGGCGGTGCGGTACGGCTCCTGACTGCGGTGGTGCGTTTCGCGGCCCTCTGCCCGACGGACTGCAGCGCCCCTTCCAGCGCGAACGTGGCCGCGCCGAGGGACACCGGGTCGGTGGGGATCGGGGAGAGGACGATCTCGGTGGCGGCCCATGGCCGGCGCAGGGCGTGCCGGGCGACCGCCTGACGGACCTCCCCGAGCAGCGGCTCGCCCAGCCGGGCGGCCACCCAGCTGCTGAGCACGACGACCTCGGGGTTGAGGAGGTTGATCAGATCGGCGATGCCCGCACCGAGGTAACGGGCCGTGTCCCGGACGACCTTGAGCGCGACCGGGTCGTCGGCGGCGACCGCGCGGGCCAGCGCGTCGATGGTGGCGGTCTGGTCCTCGGGGTGCAACAAGGGTGAGCGCGGATCGAGTTCGCGCAGGTTCTGCATGATGCCGGGCGCTCCGACGTACGTCTCCACACAGCCGTGGTTGCCGCAGTGGCACAGCCGGCCGTCCAGCACCAGGGTGGTGTGGCCCCACTCGCCGGCACTGTTGCTCACGCCCCGGTGCAGACCGCCGCCGAGGGCCAGACCGGCGCCGACCCCGGTGCCGAGGTTCACGACCACGGCGTCCCCGCGGCCCCGCGCCGCCCCGAACCACAGCTCGGCCACCGCGCAGGCGCGCAGCGGATTGTCCAGGTGCAGCGGGTAGGCGATGTGCTCGGCGAGCAGGTCGAGCAGCGGTACGTCGTGCCAGTTCCAGTTGGGCGCGTACTCGGCGATCCCGGTGTCCCGGTCCACCTGGCCCGGCACGCTCACTCCGACGCCGAGCACCCGGGCTGCCTCGACGCCGGCCTGCGCGACCACCGAGCCGACCGCGGCGGCGACATGCCCGACGACCTGCTCGGGCCGGCTCTCACCGGGCCGCATGTCCTCGTCGGCCCGGGCCAGCACGTTCAGCGCCAGGTCGAACAGCTCGGCGTGGACGTACGTCTCCGCGATGTCCACGCCGATCAACGCGCCCCCCGAGGCGTTGACCGCGACCAGGCCCCGGGGGCGGCCGCCGGCCGAGTCCTCGAAGCCGACCTCGGTGATCATGCGGAGGTCCAGCAGCTCGCCGACGAGCGTGGCCACGGTGGCCAGGCTCAGCCCGGTGGCCGCGGCCAGCTCCTGCCGGGAGGTGGGAGACTCGGCGATGATCTGGCGCAGCACCTCGTAGCGGTTCGCGGTGCGGATGTCACGTGATGTGCGCTTCAACGCGGCTGCCCCTCCCGTCCCGTCCGGACCAGTCCAGGCCGGGCGGGTCGGCACCGGCGCGGCGTCAGGCTATGGGCTGGGAGAGAGTTTCGACAAGGGGTTAGGAAAGGGGCTGGAGAAAGTCCGCCGCCGGGTGCGGGCCGTCAGTCGCCGAGCAGGTCCCGTACGAAGGCGTTGCTGAACGTGCCTACGGGATCCAGTGAGCGGACGAGGGTACGGAAGTCGGCGAGGTGTGTATACCGTCCACGGAGTACCGCCCACGGGATACCGAACACCTTCCCCCAGTGCGGGCGCGGACCGAACGGCTCCAGCACCTCCTCCAGCCGGCGCACCACCGGCAGCACCGCCGCCTCATCCCGGATCCAGGTGAAGTGCAGCGCGACGGAGTCCCGTCCGTGGGCCGGGCTGAGCCACTGCGGGTCGGCGGCGACCGTACGCACTTCACAGGTCTGCAGTACACCGGCGATCGTATGCCGTATGCCGTCGATCGCATACAGCGCATCGACCGCCGTCGACCGCGGCAGCAGATACTCCGACTGGATCTCCTCCCCGCTGCTCGGCGTGAACTCCGCCCGGAAGTGCGGCAGCCGCTCGTGCCACGGCCCCGGCACCCCGAGCTGCTCGGTGCAGTTCCCCGCGGGCATGCCCGGCACCGGATGCAGCGGCCCGGCCGCGGGCGCCGCCCACGGGAAGTCCACCGCCGGCCGGTCGGTGCGCCGCTTGACCCACACCTGCCGGAAGCCCGGCTCCCGCCAGTCCGTGAACAGGCTGACGCTGTACCCCGCGGCCGCCACGGCCTCGAAGTCCAGGCCGGCCAAGGGGAGTTCGGTGTAGACGCGCTGCTCCACCTCGTACGCCGGTTCCAGGTCGAGGGTGAGCGCGGTGACGACGCCCAGCGCGCCGAGGGAGGTCACGGCGCCGTCGAACCGCGGGTCGTCCCGGTCGATCGTCACCGTCGTACCGTCCGCGACGATCAGTTCCACCTCGCGGACCGCCGACGCCAGCGGGCCGTTGCCCACGCCCGAGCCGTGCGTGCCCGTCGCCACCGAACCGGCCACCGAGATGTGCGGCAGGGACGCCATGTTGGGCAGGGCCAGGCCGTGCGCGTGGACCGTGCGGGCCAGTTCGGCGTAGCGGACCCCGCCGGACACCCGGACCGTGCGCGCGGCGGTGTCGACCTCGGTCGCCGGCGGCAGACCCGCGGTGGACAGCAGCACGCCCTCGGCGCCCGGATCGGCGATCCGGTTGAAGGAGTGCCCGCTGCCCAGTACCCGCACCCGCGTGCTTCGAGCCACCGTGGCCGCGAGCGCGTCGAGCGTGCGCGGACGGTGGAACTCGCGCGCGGTGTAGGTGATGGTGCGCGCCCAGTTGGTGACCGTCCCAGCGGTCTCGGCCGTCCCTGTCATGCGTGCGTCCCTCCCGAAGAGTACGTCCCCGCCGACCCTCTCATCCCTCCCGGTTCCACCGGGAGCCGAACTGCGGATTTCGTCGTTCGATCGCCCTTCGACCGACGAATACGAAAATCGCCTGGCCATCTGAGCGCGGGATCGGTACTTTTCCACTCATGAATCATGATCCGCTCCCCGCCCGTCTGCCCGTCACCGACCGCACCCGTCACCGTCGGCTGCGCGAGCAGGGCCGGCTGGAGCGGGCCGAGCTGGAGGCGATCCTCGACGCCGGCTTCGTCTGCCATCTCGGCGTGCTGGTCGACGGGCGGCCGGTGGTCGTGCCCACGGTCTACGGGCGCGACGAGCGGTGGCTCTACCTCCACGGATCGGTGGCCAGCCGCAGCCTCGGCGGGGACGCCCCCGTGTGCGTGACCGTCACCCACGTGGACGGGCTCGTGCTCGCCCGGTCCGTCTTCGAGCACGGCGTCAACTACCGCAGCGCCATGATCCACGGCGCGGCCCGCACGGTCACCGATCCCGCGGAGAAGCTGGAGGGCCTGCGCCGGCTCACCGAGCACAGCGCGCCGGGCCAGTGGGCCTACGCCCGCCGCCCCAGCCGCAAGGAGCTGGCCGCCACCACCCTGCTCGCCCTCTCCCTGGAGGAGGCCTCCGTCAAGATCCGCACCGGCGCCCCGGACGACGGCGACGGACCCGACGCGGCTCTCGGTCTGTGGGCCGGGGTCCTGCCGCTGACCACGGTCTGGGGCACCCCGGACCCCGACCCGGCGCTGCCCGCCGGGACCGCCGTACCGGAACACGTCGCGCGCCGGGCGGGGACCCGGCACGGTTGAGCCGCAAGCGGGGGCATACGGTGTAAGACGTACGCCTGAGCCGGGAGGAGACAGACGAATGGGCAGTCGTACCGCGCTGGTCGAGGATCTGATGGAGCGGTTTCCGCAGGTGCCGCGGGAGGCCGTCTTCAAGGAGGACCTGCTCCGGGGCGGTCTCGCCTTCGACGAATCCGCGCTGAGTGACACCGCCAACGAGGCGGCCGGGGACGTCAAACCGAAGTCGTACTTCATCTTCTCCTTCGACCACGGCACCCTGCCCGAGCTGGGCGAGGCCGCGCTGCGCCGGCCGCCGGAGGAGATCATCCTGACGGGCGGCCCGTACGACCTGCGGCGCACGGTCGTCTCCGTCCGGGTGAACCCGGCCTCGCCGTACCGGGTCGCCGCCGACGAGGAGGGGCTGCTCGGGCTGTACCTCGACGGGCGGCGCATCGCCGACGTCGGGGTGCCGCCGATGCCGGAGTACTACCGGCACACCCTCTCCAACGGCAAGTCCGTGATGGAGGTGGCCCCGACCATCCAGTGGGGCTACCTGATCTACCTCACCGTCTTCCGGGTCTGCCAGTACTTCGGCGCCAAGGAGGAGTGCCAGTACTGCGACATCAACCACAACTGGCGCCAGCACAAGGCGGCCGGACGCCCGTACACCGGGGTGAAGGACGTCGAGGAGGTGCTGGAGGCGCTGGAGATCATCGACCGGTACGACACCGCCAGGGCCTCCACCGCCTACACCCTCACCGGCGGCGCCATCACCAAGACGGTCGCCGGGCGCGACGAGGCCGACTTCTACGGCCACTACGCCAAGGCCATCGAGGAGCGCTTCCCGGGCCGCTGGATCGGCAAGGTCGTGGCGCAGGCGCTGCCCAAGGCGGACGTGCAGCGGTTCAAGGACTACGGCGTGCAGATCTACCACCCCAACTTCGAGGTGTGGGACCGCCGGCTGTTCGAGCTGTACTGCCCGGGCAAGGAGCGGTACGTCGGCCGGGACGAGTGGCACCGCCGGATCCTGGACTCCGCCGAGGTGTTCGGCGCGCGCAACGTGATCCCGAACTTCGTTGCGGGCGTGGAGATGGCCGAGCCGTTCGGCTTCACCACCGTCGACGAGGCCATCGCCTCCACCACCGAGGGCCTGCGGTTCTTCATGTCGCACGGCATCACGCCCCGGTTCACCACCTGGTGCCCGGAGCCCACCACCCCGCTCGGCAAGGCCAACCCGCAGGGCGCCCCGCTGGAGTACCACATCCGGCTGCTGCAGGCCTACCGGCAGACGATGGACGACTTCGGCCTGTCCTCCCCGCCCGGTTACGGCCCGCCCGGACCCGGCCGCGCGGTGTTCTCCGTCAGCTCCTTCATGGACAGCCTGCCCGCCGACGAGCCGACGGCCCGGGAGGGCGGGTCGGAGGCGCCGGTCCGGGTGTGACGGCGGGCCGGGAGCGACCCCGCGCCGCTGATCGAAACGGCGTCCGCGTCCGTACCAGAGGCCGGAGTTGGGGTCTCGTCGCGACGCGCTTCCGCGCCGCCACCGTCGGTAGCCGGATCTGAACAGGCCGCTTGTCAGTTGTGTCGAGGACGTGAAAGGCTCTGTGCCCTGCCGCGAGGTTCCCCGCAACTCCCTTTTTCCTTTGGTGAGTTGCCCTCGCTCGTGGATGCAGGAGTCCCATGCCCGACCTGCCGACCCCCCAGGACGACACCGAGAGCGCACTGTTCTCGGAGTGCTGGGACGCGGTGCTCTCGTACGCGGACCTGTGCACCTCCGGGTCCCTGACGGCCCATCAGCTGGCGACCGAGGCGTTCACGCTCGGCATGCGCGAGGTCCGCGCCGCCGCGAGCACCCACGTGCGCGGCGCGGGCCGCCGTACCGCGCGGCTGCCGGTGATCCCGGCGCTGCTCACCGCCGTACGCACCACCGCCGCCGCCTGGGAGGCCGGCGGGCAGGGCCACAAACTCGACCCCGAGCTGCGGCTGTGGCTCAACTCCGGGAGCGCCGCCCGGTTCTCGGGGCCGCCGCTGCAGCGCCCGGTCGCCCTGCGCGGCCTGCGGGACATGCAGGAGGCGGACGCCGCGCTGCTCTGGCTGGCCGAGGTGGAGGCGCTGCCGCTGCCGGCCGTGGCCCGCCGGCTCGGCCTGGAGGCGGCCACCGTCGCCGACGAACTCGACCAGGTCCGCACCCTGTTCCGGGACCGCTGCCACCGCGCCCACCTCGACTCGCCGATGGACGCCCAGTGCCGCAGCTACGCCCGGCTGCTGGACGCGGTCACCCGCTCGCCCGCCGCGGAGACCCCCGGCGACCTCTCCCGGCACCTGGCCACCTGTGTGCAGTGCGCCGAGGCCGCCGCCTGTCTGCGGCTGCACGGCGGCGGACTGCCCGCCGCGCTGGCCGGCGGAGTGATCGGCTGGGGCGGCCTCGCCTACCTGGAGCGCCGCCGCCGCGCCACCGAGGTCCGGCTCGGCGCGGGCCGGCCGGGCGGCACCGACCCCGGCGACGACGAGGAGGGCACGGGCCGCAGCCGTGTCCTGCGCGGCGGACTGCTCGCCGCCGCGGTGCTGCTCTCGGCGCTGGCGCTCGGGGTGTCGATGATGCCCTTCGGCGGTTCCGGAGGCGACACCGCCGCCGCCCAGGACGACCGGCAGCCGGTCGCCGCCCCGGGTGTCTCCCGTTCCGCGCCCCGCCCCACCGCCACGGGCTCGCCCTCCGCCACCGCCCCGCCCTCCGCGCCCCGCACCGAGGGCACGCCCGGCCGGAGGAAACCGGACCCCGAACCCCAGGGCACCACCTCCGTCACCCACCCCGCGGGCACCCCGAGCGCCTCCGCCACCACCCGGTCGGCCCGCTGCCGGGTCGCCTACGAGCTGGACAGCCAGTGGCCCGACGGCTTCCAGGCCACCGTCACCGTCACCACCGACCGGGCGCTGAGCGGCTGGGAGGTGGCCTGGACGTTCCGCGACGGCCAGCAGGTCGGCCAGATGTGGGACGCCACCGTCCACCAGAACGGCTCCCGGGTCACCGCCACCGCCGCCGACTACAACAAGACGGTCGCCGCCCACGGCACCCTGTCCTTCGGCTTCCTCGGCACCTGGACGGACGCGAACCGGACCCCGCGCGCCTTCGCCCTCAACGGCGCGCCCTGCACGCTGGGCTGAGACCCGGACCCAGACCCGGCCGGGCCGTGCGGAAAACGCGTTGACGCACCGGCCCGCCCCCGGGCTAGAGTTGCCCCGCACGCCGAGGTGGTGTGCGCACGCGCGAGCGAGCACGAGGAGGTGTCGACCGATGGCTGTCACTGTGCTGGGCGCTGCCCTCATCCAGGAACTCATCAAGTCCACCTCCGTGGCCGCCGGCTGAACCGACCGCGCACCGTACGCGCCTGCCCGGGGCCACCCTTGTGAAGGGTCTCCCTTGACTTCCACCTCTGCTGTGTTCTCCGCACTGGCTCCTTACGGCTGGGACGAGGCATGGGCCGACGCGTTCGCCCCGCACGCCGCCGACGGGCTGCTGCCCGGCCGGGTCGTCCGGGTCGACCGCGGCCAGTGCGACGTCGTCACCGCGGACGGAGTCGTCCGCGCCGACACCGAGTTCGTCGTGCCCCGCGATCCGATGAAGGTCGTGTGCACGGGGGACTGGGTCGCCGTCGACCCCGGCGGCGACCCCCGGTACGTGCGCGCGTACCTGCCCCGCCGCACCGCGTTCGTCCGTTCCACCTCCTCCCAGCGGTCCGAGGGGCAGATCCTCGCCGCCAACATCGACCACGCCGTGGTCGCGGTGTCCCTCGCCGTGGAACTCGACCTCGGCCGCGTCGAACGCTTCCTCGCCCTCGCCTGGGAATCGGGCGCCCAGCCCGTCGTCGTCCTCACCAAGGCCGACCTCGTGCCCGACCCGGTCACCCTGGCCCACCTCGTGCAGGACGTGGAGACCAGCGCGCCCGGCGTGCCCGTGCTCCCGGTCAGCGCCCTGTACGGCGACGGGCTGGACGTGTTCGTCGCGCTGGTCGGCTCCGGTACGAGCGTGCTGCTCGGCCAGTCCGGCGCGGGCAAGTCGACGCTGGCCAACGCGCTCGTCGGCGCGGACGTCATGGACGTGCGGGCGGCCCGGGACGTCGACGGCAAGGGACGGCACACCACCACCACCCGCAACCTGCTCGCGCTGCCCTCCGGCGGGGTGCTCATCGACACCCCCGGGCTGCGCGGTGTCGGCCTCTTCGACGCGGAGACCGGTGTCGGGCAGGTGTTCTCCGAGATCGAGGAGCTGGCCGAGGGCTGCCGGTTCCACGACTGCGCGCACGAGACGGAACCGGGGTGCGCGGTGCGGTCCGCCGTGGAGAGCGGCGAGCTTCCCGAGCGGCGGCTGGCGAGCTACCGGAAGCTGGTGCGGGAGAACCAGTGGATCGTGGCCAAGACGGACGCGCGGCTCCGGGCCGAGATCAAGAAGGACTGGAAGCGGAAGGGGGCGCAGGGGCGGGCGGCCATGGAGGCGAAGCGGAGGCGGTGGGCGTAGGGGCACTCCGGCCGGCGCCGTCACCTCCACGTCCGATTTCCGCTAGCCCGTGCCTCGCCCCCGCCCCACACTGGAACACGTGAAGGACGAGGACAGCAGGTACGAGGCGGTGCGGAGTCGGGACGGGCGGTTCGACGGGGTGTTCTTCTTCGCCGTCGAGACCACCGGCATCTACTGCCGGCCCAGCTGCCCGGCGGTCACACCGAAACGGTGCAACGTGCGGTTCTTCGCGACGGCCGCCGCCGCGCAGGGCTCCGGGTTCCGGGCCTGCCGGCGGTGCCGGCCGGACGCCGTGCCCGGCTCGGCGGAGTGGAACGTCCGCGCGGACGTCGTCGGCCGGGCCATGCGGCTGATCGCCGACGGCGTCGTGGACCGCGAAGGTGTCGCCGGGCTCGCCACGCGGCTCGGCTACAGCGCCCGGCAGGTGCAGCGGCAGCTCACCGCCGAGCTGGGTGCCGGTCCCGTGGCACTGGCCCGGGCGCAGCGGGCGCACACCGCCCGGGTGCTGCTGCAGACCACCGACCTGCCGGTCACCGAGATCGCGTTCGCGTCCGGGTTCGCCAGCGTGCGGCAGTTCAACGACACCGTCCGGGAGGTGTACGCCGCGACCCCCACCGAGGTACGGGCCACCGCCCCCCGGAGCCGGTCCGCCCGCCGGGCCGCCGCCGGCACGGGCATCCCGCTCCGCCTCGCCCACCGCGGCCCCTACCAGGCCGCCGCCGTCTTCGACCAGCTCGCCCGGGAGGCCGTACCCGGCGTCGAAGAGGTGACCGGCGCCCCCGGCGCCCGCACCTACCGGCGCACCCTGCGGCTGCCGTACGGCACGGCCCTCGCCGCCGTCCACGAACGCGCCCGCACCCCGCGGACCGGCACCTGCACCCGTCCGGGCGGCTGGCTCGACGCCCGGATCCAGCTCACCGACCCCCGGGACCTCACCACCGCCGTGCAGCGGCTGCGCCGGCTGTTCGACCTGGACGCCGACCCGTACGCCGTCGACGAGCGGCTCGGCGCGGATCCCCGGCTCGCCCCGCTGGTCGCCGCCCGGCCCGGACTGCGCTCGCCCGGCGCCGTGGACCCGCTGGAGCCCGCCGTACGCGCGCTGGCCGGCCTGCACGGCGCCGAGGAGCTGGTGCGCCGGTACGGCAAGGTGCTCGACGCGCCCCACGGCGGCCTCACCCATCTCTTCCCGGAGCCCGCCGTCCTCGCCGAGGCCGAGCCCGCCGGCCCGCTGGGCGCGCTCGCCGCCGCCCTCGCCGACGGCACCGTACGGCTGGACCCGGGCGCCGACCGGCACGACGCCGAGGAGGCCCTCCTCGCGCTGCCCGGGATGGACCCGGCGACCGTCGCCACCGTGCGCGTCCGCGCCCTCGGCGACCCCGACGTCGCCCCGCCCGGCGCCGGCCTCCCCGACGCCTGGCGGCCCTGGCGCTCGTACGCCGTCCAGCACCTGCGCGTGGCGGGCGAGCCGATCCCGTGACGACCGAGCCGACGACCACGCAACCGGCGACGACCCGTCCGCCGACCACCCACCCGAGGAAGACCCGTCCCATGACCCTCCCGCCCGTGCCCGTCGTCTACTGCACCCACCTGGACGCCCCCGTCGGACGGCTGCTGCTCACCGCGGACGCCGACGGCGCGCTCACCTCCCTGTCCGTGCCCGGGCAGAAGGGCGGGCGGACCGTCCAGGACGACTGGCGGTACGACCCCGGGCCGTTCCGCGCCGCCGCCGAGCAGATCGCCGCCTACTTCGCCGGTGACCTGAAGGAGTTCCGGCTGCCGCTGCGGGCGACCGGGACCGCGTTCCGGCAGCGGGTGTGGGCCGCGCTCGACGAGGTGCCCTACGGCGCCACCGTCACCTACGGGGAGATCGCGGCCCGGATCGGGGCGCCGCGCGCGGCCGTTCGCGCCGTCGGCGGGGCGATCGGCGCCAACCCCCTGCTGATCCTGCGGCCTTGCCACCGGGTGATCGGCGCGAACGGGTCGATGACCGGGTACGCGGGGGGACTTGAGCGCAAGGTCCGGCTGCTCACCCTGGAGGGCGCGCTCGCCTGACGGGCCGTCCCCGCCGCGGGGCGCCCCGCGTTGCGCCGAGCGGGTGGATGGCCCCCGGCGCTCCGGCGGCGCGGCCCGGCCGTGTGGCACCGTCGGCTGCGACGGGCCACGGGGGCGGTCCCCGACGGGCCCCGGGGAAAGGGCGGGCAGACATGGGCAGGGTCGTTCGGGGCCTGGCGGTCCTCCTCCCGGCGCTGCTGCCGGGCCTGACGGCGCCGACCGTCGCCGAACCGGCCCCGCTGCCCTGGACCGGCAGCTGGGAGACCGCCCCCTCCGGAACCGCGGCCGCGCTGCCCGGCGCCGCCGTCCGCAACGTCGTCCACCTCAGCGTCGGCGGCGCCGCCGTCCGCGTCCGGCTCAGCAACCGGCTCGGCACCGGCCCGCTGCACCTCGGCGCGGTCACCGTAGCGCTGCGGGCCTCCGGCGCCGCCGCCGTGCCCGGCACGCTGCGCACCGCCACCTTCCGGGGCGGCCCGGAGACGACGGTCCCGCCGGGCGCGGACACGGTCACCGATCCGGTGCCGCTGCCCGTTCGCGCCGGAGCGGACCTGCTCGTCACCGTGTACACGCCGGACGACTCCGGGCCCGCGACCTACCACCGCACCGCCCTGCAGACCAGCTACCTGGCCCGGGACGGCGCCGGCCGGGCCGCCGACGAGGACGGCGGCGCGTACCCGGCGACCACCAGCCGCTGGTACTACGTCACCGGCGTCGACGTCCGCGGGGGCGCCGCCGGCAGCGTCGTCGCGTTCGGGGACTCGCTCACCGACGGCAACGGCTCCAGCCCCGACACGAACCGCCGCTGGCCCGACCGGCTCGCCCGGCGGCTGTCCCGGCACCGGCTCGGCGTGCTCAACGCGGGCCTCGCCGGCAACCGCCTGCTGCGCGACGGCACCGGGCCGAGCGCCCTGGCCCGCCTGGAGGCCGACGCCCTGGACCGGGCGGGGGCACGGGTGCTGGTCGTCTTCGAGGGCATCAACGACATCAAGGGCGTCCCGCCGGCGAGCGACGCCGCCGCCTTCGCGGACGCCTACCGGACCCTGGTGGCCCGCGCCCACGCCCGCGGCATCCGGGTCGTCGGCGTCACCCTCACCCCGTACCGCGGCTACCCGGCGTGGACCGCCGCCGGCGAGGCGGTACGGCAGCGGGTGAACGCCCTCATCCGCGCCGGCGGCGTGTTCGACGCGGTCGCCGACGCCGACGCCGCCGTGCGGGACCCGGCCGACCCCCAGCGCATCCTGCCCGCCTACGACCCCGGCGACCACCTGCACTTCGACGACGCCGGCATGGCCGTCGTGGCCGACACGGTCCATCACGCCCTCACCCGCCGGCAGCTCGCCCCCGCCCTGCGCTCGGCGGGCAGGTGAGCGGCTCCGCCGCGGCCCGTGACCAGGCCGGGCCCGGTCAGGGGGCGTCGTCCCGGGTCACCCAGCCCCGTTCCCGGGCGTGCCGGCCCAGCTGCAGGCGGGTGGTCACGCCGGCCGGCTCCATCAGGCGGCGCACCCGGCGCTGCACGGTGCGCAGGCCCAGGCCGAGCTGTTCGGCGACGCCGGCGTCGGTCAGGCCGGCCAGCAGCAGGGAGAGGATTTCCAGGTCGGTGGCGTCGGGGCCGTCCGGCTGCCGCTCGGTCACGCCCGAGGCGTCCAGGCGCAGCGGCAGCGCCTCCCGCCACACCGACTCGAACAGCCCGGCGAGCAGGTCCAGCAGCCCGCCGGCGTGCACGACCAGCGCGGCCGGTTCCGTCGTCCGCGAGGTCAGCGGCACCATCGCGAGCGAGCGGTCGGCCACCACCAGCTTCGTCGGCACCCGGTCCACCACCCGGACCCGCTCGTCCCGGCCGAGCGCCGCCGTCAGCTCGGTCAGCCCGTCCGCCAGGTCCAGCACCGAGCGCTCCACCACCACCCGGTAGCGCACCCCGCGCCCGGCCGCCTGCTCCTCGGCGTCGTTGTCCGTGCCGGACACCACCACCGGGTCGCCGGTGACCAGCGCGCACACCTCCTCGGCCGCGCCCAGCTGGAGCTGGAGGAAGCGCTGGGCGACCGCCGAGGCGCCGGTCACCACCTCCACCAGGTCGTGCACCGCCGGCTCGGCCGCCGCCGCCCGGTACTCCTCCGCGAGCAGCGCCGCCGCCGGCTCGGCCTTCTCCAGCTCGTGCCGCTGCCGGGCGAGCAGCGCGCCCAGCGCCACCCCGGGCGGTGCCGCCACCCAGCGGCCCGGCCGCGCCGAGGCCTGGGCCGCGAGTCCCTGCCGCTCCAGCCGGCGCAGCGCCCGCTCGGTGTCCCGCTCGGCCAGCGTCAGGCGCCGCGCCAGATCGGCGACGTCGGCCGCGCCCACGGACACCAGCGCCCGGTACGCCGCCTCGTGCGTCTCGTCCAGCCCCAGCGCTGCCGGCATCGGCCTGCGTCCCTCCTTGCGAACCGGCACGGAAGCGGGCGCACCCTGGCGGAAACCGGCCACGGCGCAAACCCGCCGCCGACCATCATCGCCGTACCGGTGGCGACTCTGCCAAGGTGGCAGCACCGGGGGGGCGCGGCCGTGTACACGTTTCACCGCCGTGCCCCGACGGTCGGGGACCGTGGCCCGGACCCGTACGTGCGCGAGCGCACGCAGGGGATGCGGGGCCGGGTCACCTCGGGCGCCGCCGGGCGGTCCTCCCGTGGGGGGTGGGGCCGCCCGGCGGCCACCAGCCGTCTCTCGTACGGCAGTTCACCCCCTCACTCGACACGCCGGTCGACGCGCCCGATGCGCCGGATTTTCCCGATGCCCCGTTTTCACACGGCCCGTGCGGTGGACAATCAGGGGCATGAACCAGCAGGGGGGACGACCCGCCCGTCACGAGGACGACTGGTGGGGGCAGCTGTACGACGACTCCACCCAGGACACGGGTCCCGCGGCAGCGCCCGATTCCCTGGACGACCGTTTCGCCTCGGCGAGGAACGCGGTGGCGGGGCGTACCCCGGACACCCCGGACCCGGGACCGGAGCAACGGGCACCGGCGGATCGGGCACCGGCGGCACAGGCACCGCCCGAGCCGGCACCGCCCGAACCGACGCCCCCGGAGCCCTCACCCCCGCCACCGTCCCCCGCGACAGCGGCCGTGCCGCCGCAGCGGACGGCCCCGGATCCCGAGCCGGAGCCGGCCCCCGCCGAGAGCGCACAGCCCGCCGACCCCGCGCCCCCCGCCCCCTCCCTCGACTACGTCGGCTCCGGTCCGCCCACCTACGACCCCGAGCCCACCGCGCTGCCCCTCGCCGACCCGGACGGGCTCGGGGAACTGGTCGCGGACACCGTGCTGGACGGCGCCCGGTACGGCACGTGCACGCTGCGGGCCGTCTCGCTGCGCGGGGACTCGGCCCGCTACCGGGGCGAGCCGCGCCGGGACGCGCTGCTCACTGCGCGGTTCGGGGCCGGCGAACAGGCACTGGTGCTCGTCGCGACGGCGACCGGTGCGCGGGGCGTCCCGGGTGCGCACCTGGCGGCGGCCGAGGCGTGCCGGTGGATCGGACAGGCCGTGGGCCGCAGCCACCGGCAGCTGGTGGAGGACATGCGGGCGGCCCGGCGCGGCGACCTGAAGTCCGGTCTGCACCGGCTCACCGACCGCGCCCTCGGCCGGCTCAAGGCGAGCGCCGCCGAACAGGGCCTGGACCCCGAGGAGCACACGGCGAGCCTGCGCTGTCTGCTGCTGCCGGCCGACCCGGACTGCCGTACCCGCGTGTTCTTCGGCGTCGGCGACGGCGGGCTGTTCCGGCTGCGGGACGGCGCCTGGCAGGACATCGAGCCGCGCCCGGCGCCCGACGGTGGCACCGGCGCCCCCGTCACCGGTGCCGGCTCCCCGCCCGAGCGCACCCCGGAGGGCGACCGGCCGACCATGGACCTCGGCATCCCGGCCCCGCCGAGCCCGTTCGAGCCGGCCACCGAGCCGGGCCCGCAGCCGCCCCGCGACCCGTTCCGGTTCCGGGCCTCGGTAGCCCGCCCGGGTGATGTGCTGGTGATGTGCTCGGCGGGCCTGGCCGACCCGCTGCGCGGCGAGCCCGCCCTCTGCGCCTACCTGGCCCGTCACTGGTCCGGCCGTACCCCGCCGGGCCTCGCCGCCTTCCTCGCCGACGCCCGGGTGCGGGTGAAGGGCTACGCCGACGACCGTACGGCGGCCGCCGTGTGGGAGGCGTGACGGCGGCCCCTGTGACTCCATGGAAGCATGGGCAAACAGAATGTGGCCGAGCAGTTCGTCGACATCCTCGTCCGCGCGGGGGTGCGCCGGCTGTACGGCGTCGTCGGCGACAGCCTCAACCCGGTGGTGGACGCCGTCCGCCGCAACGCCGCCATCGACTGGATCCACGTACGCCACGAGGAGACCGCCGCCTTCGCGGCCGGCGCGGAGGCCCAGATCACCGGGCGGCTGGCCGCGTGCGCGGGCTCCTGCGGACCGGGCAACCTGCACCTGATCAACGGCCTGTACGACGCCCACCGCTCGATGGCCCCGGTCCTCGCGCTCGCCTCGCACATCCCGGCCGGCGAGATCGGCCTCGGCTATTTCCAGGAGACCCACCCGGACCGGCTGTTCCAGGAGTGCAGCCACTACAGCGAACTGATCTCCAGCCCCCGGCAGATGCCCCGGCTGCTGCAGACCGCCATCCAGCACGCGGTCGGGCGGAGCGGGGTGAGCGTGGTGTCCCTGCCCGGGGACATCGCCGCCGAACCGGCCCCGGAGAAGACCGCGCAGAGCGCGCTCGTCACCTCCCGGCCCACCGTGCGGCCGGGCGACGCCGAGATCGACGCGCTCGCGGAGATGATCGACGCGGCCGGCAGGGTCACCCTGTTCTGCGGCAGCGGCACGGCCGGCGCCCACGCCGAGGTGATGGAGTTCGCCGGGCGGATCAAGTCCCCGGTCGGGCACGCGCTGCGCGGCAAGGAGTGGATCCAGTACGACAACCCGTACGACGTCGGCATGAGCGGACTGCTCGGCTACGGCGCCGCCTACGAGGCCACCCACGAGTGCGACCTGCTGATCCTGCTCGGCACCGACTTCCCGTACAACGCCTTCCTCCCCGACGACGTGCGGATCGCGCAGGTCGACGTGCGGCCCGAGGTGCTCGGCCGCCGCTCCCGGCTCGACCTCGCCGTGTGGGGCGATGCGCGCGAGACGCTGCGGTGCCTGATCCCGAGGGTGCGGGAGAAGACGGACCGGCGCTTCCTCGACCGGATGCTGAAGAAGCACGCGGACGCGCTGGAGGGCGTGGTCAAGGCCTACACCCGCAAGGTCGACAAGCACATCCCGATCCACCCCGAGTACGTGGCCGCCGTGCTGGACGAGGTCGCCGCCGACGACGCCGTGTTCACCGTCGACACCGGCATGTGCAACGTGTGGGCCGCCCGGTACATCTCGCCCAACGGCCGCCGCCGGATCATCGGTTCGTTCTCGCACGGGTCGATGGCGAACGCGCTGCCCATGGCGATCGGCGCGCAGTTCACCGACCGGCGCCGGCAGGTGGTCGCCATGTCCGGGGACGGTGGGTTCGCCATGCTGATGGGGGACTTCCTGACCCTCGTGCAGCACGATCTGCCGGTCAAGGTGGTGCTGTTCAACAATTCCTCGCTCGGCATGGTCGAGTTGGAGATGCTGGTCGCCGGACTTCCCTCGTACGGCACCGCCAACACCAATCCCGACTTCGCCGCCGTCGCCCGGGCCTGCGGCGCGTACGGGGTGCGGGTGGAGAAGCCCAAGCAGCTCGCCGGGGCGCTCAAGGACGCCTTCCGGCACAAGGGGCCGGCCCTGGTGGACGTCGTCACCGATCCCAACGCCCTGTCCATCCCGCCGCGGATCAGCGCCGAGATGGTCACCGGGTTCGCGCTGTCCGCCTCCAAGATCGTGTTGGACGGCGGGGTCGGCCGGATGCTCCAGATGGCCCGCTCCAACCTGCGCAACGTACCGCGGCCGTAGGGGGGTGATTTCGGCCAGTTTCACGCGACGTGACGATGCGACGGCAGCCGGTGCCGGAGGCGGCCGGACCGCTGTCACGGGGCGTCCGTGGCGTCCAGCGGCGCGCGGGGAGCCCGAGGCGTGGTCCGGGTGCGGCCGGGTGGTCGGCCGGGGTGGGGTGCGGATGTGGCCGAACCGCCGGTCATCGGGCATGTCCCAGGACTGGCCCGGAGCGTGCTGGGCAAGCATCCCCCGTGAACGTGTTCGACCAGGAGGGGCAGGGACCGGCGGCGTGCGGGCGGGGGTCATGAAGAGGCAGGCACGAGGCGGCGGTCCCTTGACCGTAGGGGCCTCCTCGGCGACTACGGGGGAAGAGACCGACACCATCACGGAGCACGCGCGACGGCTGAGGCGCAGGCTGGGCCGGGCGGACCTCAGGGCGGTCCCGGAGGCCCGCCGGGCGCTGCGCGAACTGCTGCGGCACTGGGGCAAGCCGGGCCGCTCGGAGATCGCCGAACTGCTCACCAGCGAACTCGTCACCAACGCGCTCGTCCACACCGACGACGACGCCGTTCTCACGGCCGTCGTGGAGGACGGCGGACTGCGCGTGGAGGTACGGGACTTCGTGGCCCGCAGACCCGAGCCGAGCGCGTCCAGCTCGGACGACGACACCCACGGCCGGGGCCTGCTGCTCGTCCAGTCCCTCGCCGACGCCTGGGGCGTACGGCCGCACGGGGTGGGCAAGTCGGTCTGGTTCGAACTCGACGCCGAGGCGGCCTGAACGACGACCCCGCAGCCGCGCGACGAGCGGCCCACCCGAGAACGCGACGAGCGACACGGGCCCACGCCGGGCGAAGTGGTCCGGTACCGGACCCGGTCCGACCGGTGCGTACCCGGATACGGAGAGCAGCGTGGACCTGGGCGGGCCGGGCGACGCGACCGGGAACCAGGGCGAGTGGCGCGGTCCCGGGGCGGGCGGAGTGGTCGGGGATCGGGGTGGACGGTGCGGCGGCCGGATGGGAAGAGTGGCGCAGACCCAGAGCAGGCCGGGCGACGCGGCCGCGAACCAGGGCGAGTGGCACGGGCCCGGGACGGGCCATGCGGCCGGGGAGCGGGGTGAGCGGGCCGTGGAGGGGGAGCGGCGCGGGGGGCCGGATGGGGAAGGCTCTGGGGCGGGGTGGGTGGCGCGGCCGGGGAGCGGGTGCGAGGGGCGGGCTCCGGCGTGTGCGGGAGTCAGAGGCAGCGGGGCGGGGGCGGGACTCGTGTGGTCGGGTCCCGCCCCGTTGCCGTGGTCTTCGTGGGGGTGGGTCAGCCGAACTGCTGCTCCAGGTCCTTGAGCTTGCGCTCCAGGGAGTCCAGGCGCGGCAGGGCCATGGTGTCGTCCTCGGCGGTGAGGTCGACGGTCACCGGTTCAGCCCCGGTGGGAACCGGCTGAAGGGAGGGCCGAGCGCGGACGGGCAGCTGCTCCGCGGTCGATATGGCAGGCTCCGCAGTCGCCGGCGCCGGCCCGCGCTCCACCTGGACCTCGACCTCCCGGCCGGCCCCCCGGCCGACGAAGCCCCGGTGGCCCCGGCTGATCGCCTTCAGCTGGGCGCGCTCCACGCGCTGCTGGTCCCGCCGCCGCTGCCGGGCCTCTTCCTTCTGCCGCCTGTCCTCGCGGGCCTCCTCGACGGCCTCGTCGAGGCTGCGCACGCCCTCCAGGAGCATCAGCGACCAGGCCCGGTAGGTCTCGCGGGGAGCCCGCACCCAGCGCACGATGCGGATCTGCGGCAGCGGACGCGGCACCAGGCCCTGCTCGCGCAGCGCGGCCCGGCGGGTCTGCTTCAGCGCGCGGTCGAACAGCACGGCGGCCGACAGCGACATGCCGGAGAAGAACTGCGGCGCACCGGCGTGTCCCACGCCGCGCGGCGCGTGCACCCAGTTGAACCAGGCGGCGGCGGCCGCGAACAGCCAGACCAGTATCCGGGAACCGAGGGCCGCGTCACCGTGGCTGGCCTCGCGCACCGCGAGGACGGAGCAGAACATCGCCGCGCCGTCGAGGCCGAACGGCACCAGGTACTGCCAGCCGTCGGTCAGTCCCAGGTTCTGTTCGCCGAAGCCGACGAGGCCGTGGAAGGACAGGGCTGCCGCCACCGCCGCACAGCAGAACAACAGGACGTAGGAGGCGGTGCCGTAGATGGCCTCCTTGCGTCTGCGACGCTCCTCGCTGCGCTCCCAGGAGTCGTCCGCGCTCGCGTTCTCCCCGGAGGAGCGCTTGCCGCGCGCGAGCACCGCCACCGCCGCCAGCATGCCCAGGAGCAGTACGGCGCCCGGAAGCAACCAGTTCAGCGATATGTCGGTCAGTCTCATCAGGGGTCCCTTGCATTGGGATAGGGCGTAACGCCCGCCATAGTGGCCCACTCCCGAGGGCCCTCAGGGGGTTTCGGGGCAAGAGGCCGCCAAGAAGGTGCAAGGGGATGCCCAGGGCGGCGTTCTGCTCGAACTTCCGCGTGAGGGGCGGGAGTTGAGTTCGAATAAGACTACCCGTACGGGTGGTTCCGCGGAAAGTTCCCGCGACGGGTGAGGAATGTGTGAATCACTGTCGGAGGGCTGGTCCGGGGCGGGTGGTCCGGTGGCCGGGATCCTAGTGGACGAGCGGGTGTGCTCCCGACCTGATGACCCATCAAGCAGCCGCGGACACCGCCGCGTTGGCGATCCGCTCGCGGTCGCAGGTGCGCGGACAGGTGGCGCAGGTGTCCTCCGGGCGAACGGTGTAGAACATGCAGCAGCTCGCCCGGTCCCGGGTGTGCAGCGGCGCGCCGTCCGGCCCGGTCAGCGTCCGGAACCCCGCGGAACCGGCGTACGGCAGGGTCGCCCCCGGCAGCAGCAGCTCCAGCTCCCGCACGGCCCGCGCCGCCTCCCGCTCGCCGAGCAGCCGGGCGACGTACCACAGCCCCTCCACGACCTCGTCGGTCGCCATGCCCCACAGCGCGCGCCCGCGCCGCCGCATCCGCGGCCCGAAGGCGGCGAGCACCGGCTCCAGGTGCTCGGCCACGGCCGCCCGCACCGCGGCCCGCAGCGCCTCCTCGTCCGCCACGACCACCGTGCCGGGCAGTGCTGCGGCCGGGTCGCCGGGCAGACAGGCCACGGAGGCGGGGCGGCGTACGGCCATCCGGCCGGCGGTGCGGTCGTACGAGACGTGGGTCACGGGCAGCCGGGGCACCCGGCGGTGCAGGAACCACGGGACGGTGATCAGCAGACAGGCCGCCCAGGCGTAGCGGTGCAGACCGAAGCTCGCGACGACGTCCGGGCGGGCCGGGCGGCCGTGGTCCCGCACCACCTGGGCCGCGTCCCAGGCCAGGAAGGCGTCCAGCTCCGCGCCGCCCGCCGCGAGCCCGGCGGCGGCCGTCCAGCCCGCGCCCGCGGGCGCCTCCTCGTCCGGGCCCAGCTCGGTCACGGTCAGCCCCGGGAAGGCCACGGCGAGGCGGTCGTACGCGGCGGTGAGCGGCGTGGCCGCAGCGGGCATGGCGGAACCAGCCTCCTCGGACGCGTCCGCGAGCGCGGACCGGGCTGAACAGGTAAGCCTTACCTTACCCAAGGTTGTCGGAGTTTGAACTGTCGCCCACTGCGCCTAAGGTGCTTGACGGGCAAGCGACAACCCGTCGTTAATGACCCCAAGTACCGACAAGCCGCCAGGAGGACCCGTGAAGCAGGGCGTGCAGGGCTCCCCGGGCACGCCGGCCGCCCGGGTGCCGGCGCAGCAGCGCCCGGCCGCCGACTGCGCACCGGCCCGGGAGCGGGACGCCGCGGTGCCGGACGCGGCGCGGGGCGAGCACACCCATGGCGAGCGGCCGGCGCCCGGGCCGCGGGCCGCGGTGCAGCGGTCCTCGGTGCGCGGGCAGATCCTGGACGCGCTGCGCACGGCACTGGTCACCGGTGAGCTGAAGCCGGGCGAGGTCTACTCGGCGCCGGTGCTCGGGGAACGCTTCGGCGTCTCGGCCACGCCCGTGCGGGAGGCCATGCAGCAGCTCGCGCTGGAGGGCGCCGTCGAGGTCGTGCCCAACCGCGGCTTCCGGGTGGTCGAACGCGGGGCGCGGGAGCTGGCCGAGCTGGCGGAGGTGCGCGCGCTGATCGAGGTGCCGGTGATGGCGCGGCTGGCCCGTACGGTGCCGGCCGAGCGGTGGGCCGAGCTGCGGCCGCTGGCGGAGGAGACGGTCCGCACGGCGGCCTCCGGCTGCCCGGCGGCGTACGCGGAGTCCGACCGGTCCTTCCACCGGGCCCTGCTCGCCCTGTCGGGCAACGAGCAACTGGTCCGCATCGCCGAGGACCTGCACCGGCGGTCCCAGTGGCCCCCGGTGCGGCGGGGACGGGCCGAGCTGCTCGCCGACGCGGCGGAGCATCTCGCGCTGCTGGACGCGCTGGTCTCGGGGGACGTGGACGCGGTGCGCAGGCTCGTGGGCGGGCACTTCGCGGGCGCGGGCTGACTCTTTGCGGGAGCCGCCGTAAAGCCTCACGGGGAGCCGCCGTAGGGCTTCACGGGGAGCCGCCGCGGAGGGTGCGGGCCGGCTGCCGTGCGCGGGCGCGTGGTGCCCGCTCGCGCAGTTCCCCGCGCCCCCCTCGGGGGTTGCGGCCGACGCGCCTCGAAGGGGCGCGGGCTGAGTTTTTGCGGGGAGCCGCCGTAGGGCTTCGCGGGGAGCCGCCGCGGAGGGTGCGGGCCGGCTGCCGTGCGCGGGCGCGGGGAACTGCGCGACCAGCCCCCACCGGCTCGCGGACGGCGACGCACCCGGAGGCACACCCCTCACCCCGAGCCGCGTCTCACCCCGCGCCCCCCTACGCCGTCGCCGCCCCCGGCGCAGGCGGTGCCAACTGCTGCGCCAGCCACGTCGGAACCCCGCCGAGCAGCCGGAACAGGCGGCGGGCCTCCTCGCGGAGGCGGGACGCCTCGGGTTCCTCCTCCGTGTCGGCCAGGGAGACCAGCGCCGGCGCCGTGCCCACCAGGTAGCCCAACTCCTCCCGGATGCGCAGGGATTCGGCGAAGCCGTGCCGCGCCTCCGCCAACTCGCCGTCCCGCAGCGCGAGTCCCGCCAGGTGACGCCAGGTGAAGGACAGCAGCAGCGGGTCGGCGTTGGTCATGGCGGCGGCGTGCGCGCGCCGGAACGCGGCGCGGGCAGCCTGCGGGGCGCCCGCCAGGTTCTGGGCCACCAGCCCGCGCCGGAAGTCCAGCAGCGCCCGCCCCGGAGCCCCCGGCGGGACCAGCGCCGCCGCCCGGCCCAGCGCGGCCCGCGCCTCGTCGGCCCGGTCGCGCACGGCGAGCAGGGTGGCGGCGTAGGCGAGGTAGCCGCGTTCGCAGGCGGCGGCCCCCCGCTCCTCGTCGCTGTGGGCCAGCGCCTCCGCCGTGCGCAGCGCGTCCTCCGCCTCCTCCCAGCCCCGCTCGGTGTACAGGCACCGTTCGACCAGCAGGGCGGCCCGCTGCAGCGCCGGGGCGGGACGGTCGGCGGGCAGCAGGGCCGCCGCGTCGGCCCAGCAGGCCCGGCTGCGCAACCGCCATACCGCGGTCTGGAGCGGATCGTCACCGGTGGTTCCGTTACCAGACATGGCGGTATGCGCCACGTTGCCCTCCCCGAGCGCGCCATCGAGCTGTTGAGTGGTGGCGGCATTCCAGCACCAATCGCGGTGCCCGGCCAAGAGGGTGGGTGAAAGAATTCACAAAGTAGTGGGGTGCGGGCGTGACCGGTTCCCGCCGCCGCGCGCCCCCGCCGACCGCGCCTGACCTCAGCTCATGCGCAGGGCCAGGAAGAAGTCGAGCTTGTCCTCCAGGCGGGACAGGTCCCGTCCCGTCAACTGCTCGATCCTTCCCACCCGGTAGCGCAGCGTGTTGACGTGCAGGTGGAGCCGGGTGGCGCAGCGGGTCCAGGAGCCGTCGCAGTCGAGGAACGCCTCGAGGGTCGGGATCAGCTCGGCCCGGTGCCGGCGGTCGTAGTCCTTCAGCGGGTCCAGCAGCCGGGCGGTGAAGGCGCGGCGGACGTCGTCCGGGACGAACGGCAGCAGCAGCACGTGGCTGGCCAGCTCCTGGTGGCCGGCCGCGCAGACCCGGCCGGTGCGGGCGGCGGCGACCCGGCGGGCGTGCCGGGCCTCCTCCAGGGCGCCGCGCAGGCCCTCCGCCGAGTGCACGGCCGCGCTGACGCCGAGGGTGAGCCGGCCGTCGTCGTCGAGGCCCGCCGACAGCGGCTCGCGCACCGACTGCAGCAGGGCGTCGGCGAGCAGGCCGGTCTCCGAGCCGTCGGGCTCGGTGGCGACCGCGGGCAGCGGGACCAGGGCGATCGCCTCGTCGCCGGTGTGCGCGACGGCGATCCGGTCGGACGGCTCGGGGCCGGTCGCCAGCGGGTCGACCAGCACCTCCTCCAGCAGGGACTGGGCGACCGGGCCGCCCTCGACCCCGTCCCCGTCCCACTCCACCCGGGCCACCACGACCTGCCAGTGCGGGGCCGCCCCGAGGCCGGGCAGCAGCACCGGCGCCGCCACCCGCAGCCGGGCGGCGATCTCGGCCGGCGCGGCACCCGTCTGCACCAGCTCCAGCACCTCCTGGGCGAGCCGGCGCCGGACCGTGCGGGCCGCGTCCCGGCGGTCCCGCTCGACGGCGATCAGCTGGGTGACGCCCTGGAGCAGGTCCAGGCGCTCCCCGGGCCAGTCGCCGGCGTCGGCCTCCACCGCCAGCAGCCAGTCCGACAGGACCGTCTCGCGCACGTCACGGGAGGCCTGCGGGGAGCGGCCGGAGGAGCGGATCGGGAAGAGGGAGTACGTGGTGCCCTGCAGCTGGACCCGGTGCGGGCCGCGGCGGCCGGTGCGGGTGGCCGCCAGGTGCTCGGCGGCGAGCCGGCCGCAGGTCTCGGCGGGCAGCGCCGGGCCCGCGACCTTGGATCCGGCGATCAGCCGGCCGGTGGGGGAGAGCACCCAGGCGCGCAGGTCCAGGTCGGAGCCGAGCAGGTCCAGTACCACGTCCGGGCCGCCGCCCGCCGGCCCCGCGGTCATCATCCGGCGGTGCCGGTCCACGACGGCCGCGAGGTCGCCGGCGCGCTCGCCGGAGACCTGCCGGACCACGTGCTCGGTGATGGTGGCGAACGCCACCGACTCGTGCACCGCGAACAGCGGCAGCCGGTGCCGGGCGCAGGCCAGCACCAGGTCGTCCGGGATGTCGCCCAGCTCGGCCTCGCCGGCCGCGAGGGCGGCGACGCCGGCCTGCACCAGGATCCGCACGAAGGGCTCGGAGTCGTCGGCGTCCCGGCGCCAGGCCAGGCCGGTCAGCACCAGCTCGCCGCCGGAGAGGTAGCGGCTCGGGTCGCGCAGGTCGGTGGTCATGACCCCGCGGACCGTGCGGTCCAGCTCGTCCTCGCCGCCGAGCAGCCGCAGGCCCAGCGCGTCGGTGTCCAGCAGTGCGCGCAGCCGCATCTCGTCGCCGCCGTTCTTTGTCTCGAAACCTACGATGGATCTTGGAGGGGGGCCGGGACGGGGCCCGACGACCGGCCGCACCGGCCGGAAACCGGGCTTGCCACGCCGTTACCTGCGTTTCCCGAGGAAAACGGAGAGGTTACCGATGACCTCCGTTCATACGAATCTACAAGATGCTCGCCCTGGCCAGCGAACTCCTTCATGGTTTCGGTGACT
The DNA here is from genome assembly GCF_040645015.1 of Streptomyces sp. NPDC046881. Lineage (NCBI taxonomy): Bacteria > Bacillati > Actinomycetota > Actinomycetes > Kitasatosporales > Streptomycetaceae > Streptomyces > Streptomyces sp. NPDC046881. The sequence continues at coordinate 177,461 of NZ_JBEYXJ010000003.1, forward strand.
GACCCCGCCGGAGTACAGGGCGGTGTACTGAGGCCACTCCGCGTTAACAGCACATGAACGAGCCGGGCCCGCCGCACACGGATTGGCTCAATCTGCACGACTTCAAGAGCACTGAGACGAAGAAGAGAGCCGGTCATGGACTTCCTTCGCCCCGCCAGCTGGGAGGAGGCGCTCGCCGCTAAGGCCGAGCACCCCACCGCTGTGCCGATTGCGGGTGGCACCGATGTGATGGTCGAGATCAACTTCGACCACCGCCGGCCCGAGTACCTCCTCGACCTGAACCGCATCGGCGACCTCTACGAGTGGGAGGTCGGCGAGGACACCGTACGGCTGGGTGCCTCGGTCCCGTACTCCAGGATCATGGAGAACCTCCGTGCCGAGCTGCCGGGCCTGGCGCTCGCCTCGCACACGGTCGCCTCCCCGCAGATCCGCAACCGCGGCGGCGTCGGCGGCAACCTCGGCACGGCGTCGCCCGCCGGCGACGCCCACCCCGCCCTCCTCGCGGCCGGCGCCGAGGTCGAGGTGGCGTCGGCGGCCCGCGGCACCCGGCTGATCCCGATCGACGCGTTCTACACGGGCGTCAAGCGCAACGCGCTCCAGCCCGACGAGCTGATCCGCGCCGTCCACGTCAGGAAGGCCGACGGCCCGCAGCAGTACTCCAAGGTCGGCACCCGCAACGCCATGGTCATCGCCGTGTGCGCCTTCGGGCTCGCCCTGCACCCGCGGACCCGGACCGTGCGCACCGGCATCGGCTCGGCCGCCCCCACCCCGGTGCGGGCCCAGGCCGCCGAGGAGTTCCTGAACGCGGCGCTGGAGGAGGGCGGCTTCTGGGACAACGGGAAGATCATCACCCCGTCGGTCGCCAAGCAGTTCGCGGACCTGTGCTCGGCCGCCTGCAACCCGATCGACGACGTCCGGGGCACCGCGAGCTACCGCCGGCACGCGGTCGGCGTGATGGCCCGCCGGACGCTGACCTGGACCTGGGAGTCGTACCGCGGCGCCCGCCGCGCATCCGAGGGAGCTGCGTAATGCGTGTCAACTTCACCGTCAACGGACGTCCGCAGGAGGCCGACGACGTCTGGGAGGGCGAGTCCCTGCTGTACGTCCTGCGCGAGCGCCTCGGCCTGCCGGGCTCCAAGAACGCCTGCGAGCAGGGCGAGTGCGGCTCCTGCACCGTGCGCCTGGACGGCGTGCCGGTCTGCTCCTGCCTGGTCGCGGCCGGCCAGGTCGAGGGCCGTGACGTGGTGACCGTCGAGGGCCTCGCGGACCACGCCAAGCAGCGCGCCGAGGGCGGCTGCGCGTCGGGCGCCTGCGGTACGACCCTCCAGGACGCACAACTGGGGGTCCCCCCGGGCGAAGCCTGGGGGAGGCAGGCGAAGGGCACCGACTCGCAGACCGGCGAGGGCACCGAACTCTCCCTGATCCAGCAGGCGTTCATCGACGCCGGCGCCGTCCAGTGCGGCTTCTGCACCCCGGGCCTGCTGGTCGCCGCCGACGAGATGCTGGAGCGGAACCCGAACCCGACCGACGCGGACATCCGCGAGGCGCTGTCGGGCAACCTGTGCCGCTGCACGGGCTACGAGAAGATCATGGACGCGGTCCGCCTCGCGGCCGCCCGCCAGTCCGAGGGGGTCTGACCATGCCGACCAACGGCGCACCCACGAAGATCACGCAGGGGTCGCAGACCAAGGGCGGCATCGGCGAGTCCACGCTCCGCCCGGACGGCACCCTGAAGGTCACCGGCGAGTTCGCGTACTCGTCCGACATGTGGCACGAGGACATGCTGTGGGGCCAGATCCTGCGCTCCACCGTCGCGCACGCCGAGATCGTGTCGATCGACACCTCCGAGGCCCTCGCCCTGCCGGGCGTGTACGCCGTCATGACGTACGACGACCTGCCCACCGAGGTGAGGAACTACGGCCTGGAGATCCAGGACACCCCGGTCCTCGCGCACGGCAAGGTGCGCCACCACGGCGAGCCGGTCGCGATCGTCGCCGCCGACCACCCGGAGACCGCCCGCCGCGCCGCCGCCAAGATCAAGGTGGACTACAAGGAGCTGCCCGTCATCACCGACGAGGCCTCCGCGACCGCCCCGGACGCCATCCTCGTCCACGAGAACCGCGACGACCACCACTCCGGGCACGTCCCGCACCCGAACATCGTGCACCGCCAGCCGATCGTCCGCGGCGACGTGGAGGCGGCGCGCAGGCGGGCCGACGTGATCGTCGAGGGCGAGTACACGTTCGGCATGCAGGACCAGGCCTTCCTCGGCCCCGAGTCCGGCCTCGCCGTGCCCGAGGAGGACGGCGGTGTCCACCTGTACATCGCCACCCAGTGGCTCCACTCCGACCTGCGCCAGATCGCGCCCGTCCTCGGCCTGCCCGAGGAGAAGGTGCGCATGACGCTGGCCGGCGTCGGCGGCGCGTTCGGCGGCCGCGAGGACCTGTCGATGCAGATCCACGCCTGCCTGCTGGCCCTGCGCACCGGCAAGCCCGTGAAGATCGTCTACAACCGGTTCGAGTCCTTCTTCGGGCACGTCCACCGCCACCCGGCCAAGCTGTACTACGAGCACGGCGCCACCAAGGACGGCAAGCTCACCCACCTGAAGTGCCGGATCGTCCTGGACGGCGGCGCCTACGCCTCCGCCTCCCCGGCGGTCGTCGGCAACGCCTCCTCGCTGTCCGTCGGCCCGTACGTCGTGGACGACGTCGACATCGAGGCCATCGCCCTCTACACCAACAACCCGCCCTGCGGCGCCATGCGCGGCTTCGGCGCGGTCCAGGCGTGCTTCGCCTACGAGGCGCAGATGGACAAGCTGGCGAAGAAGCTCGGCATGGACCCGGTGGAGTTCCGGCAGCTGAACGCGATGGAGCAGGGCACCATCATGCCGACGGGCCAGCCCGTCGACTCGCCCGCCCCCGTCGCCGAACTGCTGCGCCGCGTCAAGGCGATGCCCCTGCCGCCCGAGCGCCAGTGGGAGTCCAGCGAGGGCGCCGACGTACGGCAGCTGCCCGGCGGTCTGTCCAACACCACCCACGGCGAAGGCGTCGTACGAGGTGTGGGCTACGCGGTGGGCATCAAGAACGTCGGCTTCTCCGAGGGCTTCGACGACTACTCCACCGCCAAGGTGCGCATGGAGGTCATCAACGGGGAGCCGGTCGCGACCGTGCACACCGCGATGGCGGAGGTCGGCCAGGGCGGTGTCACCGTCCACGCGCAGATCGCCCGCACCGAGCTGGGCGTCGCCCAGGTGACCATCCACCCCGCCGACACGCAGGTCGGTTCGGCCGGTTCGACGTCCGCGTCCCGTCAGACGTACGTCACCGGTGGCGCCGTGAAGAACGCCTGCGAGCTGGTCCGCGAGAAGGTCCTGGAGATCGGCCGGCGCAGGTTCGGCTCCTACCACCCGGCCTGGGCCACCGCCGAACTCCTGCTGGAGGGCGGCAAGGTCGTCACCGACGGCGGCGAGGTCCTCGCCGACCTGGTCGACGTCCTGCAGGGCGAGGCCGTGGAGGTCGAGGAGGAGTGGCGGCACCGGCCGACCGAGCCCTTCGACCTGCGCACCGGCCAGGGCAACGGACACGTCCAGTACTCCTTCGCCGCCCACCGCGCGGTGGTCGAGGTCGACACCGAACTCGGCCTGGTCAAGGTGATCGAGCTGGCCTGCGCCCAGGACGTCGGCAAGGCGCTCAACCCGCTCTCCGTCGTCGGCCAGATCCAGGGCGGTACGACCCAGGGCCTGGGCGTGGCCGTCATGGAGGAGATCATCGTCGACCCGAAGACGGCGAAGGTCAGGAACCCCTCCTTCACGGACTACCTGATCCCCACCATCCTCGACACGCCGACCATCCCGGTCGACGTGCTCGAACTCGCCGACGACCACGCCCCCTACGGGCTCCGTGGCATCGGCGAGGCCCCGACCCTGTCGTCCACCCCGGCCGTCCTCGCGGCGATCCGGAACGCGACCGGGCTGGAGCTCAACCGCACTCCGGTACGGCCCGAGCACCTCACGGGGACCGAGTAACACCCACCGCTCTCCGGGCGGCGCAGGGAACGTCACACACTCCACGCGCCGCCCGGAGGAACCCTCTTTGAGTTCCGCTCCGCTCGCGGTCCTTGAAGTACCAGGAAATTCGTTCGTCTCGGGCCGTCCCCCGGGTCGTCCATTCCCAAATCCCGTGCCCCGCAAGGACGGCCGCACGGGTGCCCCTGTGAACCTTGGGAGATGGCACCATGACCCAGCAGTCAGTGGAGCCGAGGACCGCAGCCGACGACGCCGGGGATGGCACCCGCGTCCCGGCAGGGCGGTCCTGGCTCGACCGGTACTTCCACATATCCAGACGAGGATCCACGGTCGCACGAGAGGTGCGCGGCGGCATCACCACCTTCATGGCGATGGCGTACATCCTCCTGCTCAACCCCCTCATCCTGTCCGGCAAGGACGCGGCGGGGGACACGCTCGGCCAGAAGGCGCTGATCACCGCGACCGCGTTCGCGGCGGCCTTCACCACGCTGCTGATGGGTTTCGTCGGCAAGGTGCCGCTCGCCCTCGCCGCCGGCCTCTCCGTCTCCGGCGTCCTGTCCTCGCAGGTCGCCCCCGCCATGACCTGGCCGCAGGCCATGGGCATGTGCGTGATGTACGGCGTGGTCATCATGCTGCTGGTCGTCACCGGCCTGCGCGAGATGATCATGAACGCGATCCCGCTCGCGCTCAAGCACGGCATCACCATGGGCATCGGCCTGTTCATCGCCCTCATCGGCTTCTACAAGTCCGGCTTCGTGCACCAGGGCAAGGCCACCCCGGTCACCCTCGGCCCCGCCGGCGAACTCACCGGCTGGCCGGTGCTGCTCTTCGCCGGCACCCTGCTGCTGATCTTCATGCTGCAGGCCCGGAACGTCCCCGGCGCCATCCTCATCGGCATCGTCTCCGGCACGGTCGTCGCCGCCGTCCTCAACGGGCTCGGCGTCATCGCCCCCGAGGAGTGGGCCAACGGCGCGCCCGAGCTGCACGGCGCGGTCTCGCTGCCCGACTTCTCGCTCTTCGGGCACGTCGAGTTCGGCGGCTGGGGCAAGGTCGGCGCGATGACGGTCGGCATGATCGTCTTCACCCTGGTGCTCGCCGGCTTCTTCGACGCGATGGCCACCATCATCGGCGTCGGCACCGAGGCCAACCTCGCCGACGACAAGGGCCGGATGCCGGGCCTGTCCAAGGCGCTGTTCATCGACGGCGCCGGCGGCGCGATCGGCGGTGTGGCGGGCGGCTCCGGCCAGACGGTGTTCATCGAGTCGGCCACCGGCGTCGGCGAGGGCGCCCGCACCGGACTCGCCTCCGTCGTCACCGGCCTTTTCTTCGCGGCCTGCCTGTTCTTCACGCCGGTCACCGCGATCGTCCCGCAGGAGGTCGCCTCCGCCGCCCTGGTCGTCATCGGCGCCCTGATGCTGATGAACGCCCGGCACGTGGACTGGGCCGACCGCGCGACCGCCATCCCCGTCTTCCTGACCGTCGTCCTGATGCCGTTCACGTACACCATCACCACCGGTGTCGCCGCGGGCGTCATCTCCTACGTCGCCATCAAGGCGGCCCAGGGCAAGGCCCGCGAGATCGGCGCGTTCATGTGGGGCCTGACGGTCGTGTTCCTCGTCTACTTCGCCCTCCATCCCATCGAGGGCTGGCTGGGCGTCCACTAGCCCCCGCCCGCAGTCCTTCCCGCAACCCGTTAGGAGACCGACAGATGCTGGACATCGCCGAGGAGCTGAACCGGTGGGTCGAGCAGGGCCGTGACTTCGCCGTCGCCACCGTGGTGGCCGTCGGCGGCAGCGCCCCGCGACAGCCCGGCGCCGCCCTCGCGGTGGACGCCGACGGAACGGCGATCGGCTCGGTCTCCGGCGGGTGCGTGGAGGGCGCCGTGTACGAGCTGTGCCGGCAGGCCCTGGAGGACGGCGAGACCGTCCTGGAGCGCTTCGGCTACAGCGACGAGGACGCCTTCGCCGTCGGCCTGACCTGTGGCGGCGTCATCGACATCCTCGTCACCCCGGTCCGGGCGGACGGTCCCGCCCGGCCGGTGGTCGCGGCAGCGCTGGCCGCCGCCGCCCGAGGGGAGGCGGCGGCGGTCGCGCGGATCGCCGACGGCCCGGCGCGGCTGCGGGGCCGGGCCCTGCTGGTCCGCCCCGACGGCTCGTACGACGGCGGTTTCGGCGCCCACCCCGAGCTGGACCGCACGGTCGCCGCCGAGGCCGGCGCCTTCCTGGACGCGGGCCGCACCGGCACGCTGGAGATCGGCGAACAGGGCTCGCGCTGCGGCGCCCCGCTCACGGTCCTGGTGGAGTCCTCCGTCCCCGCACCCCGGATGATCGTCTTCGGGGCGATCGACTTCGCCTCGGCACTGGTCCGGATCGGCAGGTTCCTGGGCTACCACGTCACCGTGTGCGACGCCCGCCCGGTGTTCGCCACCCGCACCCGCTTCCCCGAGGCCGACGAGATCGTCGTGCAGTGGCCCCACGAGTACCTGGCGCAGACCGCGGTGGACGGCCGTACCGTCCTGTGCGTCCTCACCCACGACGCCAAGTTCGACGTGCCGCTGCTGAAGCTGGCGCTGCGGCTGCCGGTCGCCTACGTCGGAGCGATGGGCTCCCGCCGCACCCACCTGGACCGCAACGAGCGCCTGCGCGCGGTCGGCGTCACCGAGCTGGAGCTGGCCCGGCTGCGCTCCCCGATCGGCCTCGACCTCGGCGCCCGGACGCCCGAGGAGACGGCGCTGTCCATCGCGGCGGAGATCGTCGCGGGCCGGCGCGGCGGCAGCGGGGTGTCGCTGACCGGCGCGCACACTCCCATCCACCACGACACGGCCGCGCTGCCCGGGCCGCGGATCGGGTCGGTCGCCTGAAAAGGCTTTGCCCGCCGCCCGCGCCGCTGTGTTCCATGACGGCATGGTGTCCCCCGACCGGCTGGCGGCCTTCGCGGCCCTGTCCTTCCTGCTCATCGTGGTCCCCGGCCCCAGCGTCCTGTTCGTGATCGGCCGGGCCCTGGCGCACGGCCGCCGGGCCGCGCTGACCACCGTCGCCGGCAACACGCTCGGCGCGTACGTGCTCGTCGTGGCCGTGGCGCTCGGTGTCGGAGCGGTCGTCGAGCGCTCGGTCCTCGTCTTCACCGCCCTCAAGCTCGCCGGGGCCGGCTATCTCGTGTACCTCGGCGTCAAGGCGTGGCGGCAGCGCGGCTCGCTGCGGACCGCCGTCGCGGAGTCCGGCCCCGCGCGCGGGGGCCTGCGCACCCTGGGGGAGGGGTTCGCGGTCGGCGTGGCCAACCCCAAGACCATGGTGTTCTTCGCCGCCGTGCTGCCGCAGTTCGTGGACCGGGCGCAGGGGCACGTCCCGGCGCAGATGCTGCTGCTCGGGCTGGTCTTCAACGCCATCGCGGTGCTCTCCGACGGCGTCTGGGGCCTCGCCGCCTCCTCCGCCCGGGACTGGTTCGCCCGGTCCCCCCGCCGCCTGTCCGCCGTCGGCGGCGCGGGCGGCCTGACGATGATCGGCCTCGGCGTGACGGTGGCACTGACCGGCCGCAAGGACTGAACACCGGCCCGAGGGGGAGCCCGCTCGACTGACGCCCGCCGGGACTCTCCGGTCACGTCCGAGGGGGGGTCGGCTGGCGCCGGCCTGGCTTGTCGGTCACGTTCGACGGGGGTCCGGCTGACGTCTGCCTGGCTTGTCGGTCACGTTCGACGGGGGTTCGGCTGGCGCCTGCCCGGCCTCTCGGCCACGTGCCACCGGTGTTCGGCTGGCGCCCCCCAGCCCCCCGGGCCGCGCTCCGCCCGGTCCTCCGGGTCACGCCCGCTCGGCCCCTGGCTCCGCTCGACTGGCTCCCGGGCCGTGCCCGCCCGGTCTCCCGGGCCGTGCCCGCCCGGTCTCCCGGGCCGCGCTCCGCCCGGCCCTCCGGGCCGTGCCCGCTCGGCATCCTGGCCCTGCCTGTCCGGCCCCTGGCTCCGCTCGACTGGCTCCCGGGACGTGCCCGCCCGGTCCGCCGGGCCGCGCTCCGCCCGGCCCTCCGGGCCGTGCCCGCTCGGCATCCTGGCCCTGCCTGTCCGGCCCCTGGCTCCGCTCGACTGGCTCCCGGGTCACGCCCGCCCGGTCTCCCGGGCCGCGCCCGACTGGCTCCCGGGCCGTGCCCGCCCGGTCCGCCGGGCCGCGCTCTGCCCGGCCCTCCGGGCCGTGCCCGCTCGGCATCCTGGCCCTGCCTGTCCGGCCCCTGGCTCTGCTCGACTGGCTCCCGGGCCGCGCTCCGCCCGGTCCCCCCGGGTCACGCCGCCCGGCCCCCGGGTCACGCCCGCCCGGTCTCCCGGGCCGCGCCCGACTGGCTCCCGGGACGTGCCCGCCCGGTCCGCCGGGCCGCGCTCCGCCCGGCCCTCCGGGCCGTGCCCGCTCGGCATCCTGGCCCTGCCTGTC